>JADGIB010000304.1 GCA_019683665.1 Solirubrobacteraceae bacterium | reverse complement strand
CGGGCACCCCACCCGGGCACCCCGTCATTACGAGTGACGTGCTCTACCAGCTGAGCTATGTCGGCGCGCCCGCCATGGTAGCGGCGGGCGCGGGGCGGCTGAAGCCCCGAGGCCGCCGGCGGTCCGCCGCGATGCGACCGGCGTTCTGGAACGCCGCTTGCAACCGTCTCGCAAGGCGCGCAATCCTCCCGGCCGCACAGCCTTGGAGGAGCACGGTCGGTCGGTGCATGGACCCTGTTCGGGCGGAGCCACGGATCGGCGCCCGCGCGTCCCGGACGACGCTCACAGGGCCCAGCACCCGGGTGACCGCACGGATCTCACGGACCTGGGAGCGCATGAACGATCAGGCATACGCGATCCTGCTGGATCGCCTCGACCGGGACGCCCCGCCCGACGTCGTCGACGTCGTCCTCGCAGCAGCCGAGGGCGCTGACGCGCTGGACGCGTTTCTGGCCGGCGGGAAGCCGCAGCCGCCGCGTGACACCGATCCGACCCGGGATCCCCCCGCGCCGGCCCGGGTGTACCTCGACCAGATCGCCGTCGCCGGGTTCCGCGGCATCGGCGAGCGAGCCGAGCTCCAGCTCGAACCGGGCCCCGGCCTCACCCTGGTCGTCGGGCGCAACGGCTCGGGCAAGTCGAGCTTCGCCGAGGGGCTGGAGCTGCTGCTGACGGGAACGAGCCTGCGCTGGGATCGACGCCCGACGGCCTTCCGCGACGGATGGCGCAACCTCCATGCCGACGGGAGGAAGGGCTCGATCGAGGCCCGGTTTCGGGTCGACGGCGAGCCGACCCCGCTCATCGTGCGCCGGACGTGGGAGCCGGACGCCGCCACCCCCGAGGACACCCGGCTCGAGGTCTCCGGCCCCTACAGCGGATGGGGCGAGCTGGGCTGGGACCAGCCGCTCGACCGGTTCCGCCCGCTGCTCTCCTACAACGAGCTGGGCGAGATGTTCGTCTCGCGGGCGAGCCAGCTGTACGACGCGCTCGCCGCCGTCCTCGGCCTCGAGGACTTCGACGCCGTCCGGGAGACGCTCCGGCAGGCGCGGCTCGACCGGAAGCGCAGCGCGAAGCTGGAGAAGGACGCGAAGACGTCGCTCATCACGGCCCTGACGGCGTCCGACCACCCGCGCGCCCGGATGCTGCTGCCGCTGGTGGAGGCGCGAACCCCCGATCTCGACGCCATCGAGGAGCTGCTCGCCGGACGCGTCCGCGACGGCGCGTCGCAGCCGCTGGCCGACCTCGTGGCCCTGGAGCTGCCCGACGTCGACGCGATCACCGCCGCCCACGACGCCCACCGCGATGCCGTCGCGGCCCTCCAGGCGTCGGAGGCCGCCGACGCCCGGCAGCGGGACGCGCTCGCGGACCTGCTGTCGGAGGCGGTGACGTACCATGCCGAGCACCTCGCCGGCCGCAACGCCGACTGCCCGGTGTGCGGAGCCTCCGACGCGCTGGACGAGGGGTGGTCGATCCGCGCGCAGGCGACCGTCACGGAGCTGAAGGCCCAGACCGATGCGCTTCGCGCCGCCCGCGCCCGGGTCGACGAGACCCGGGCCTCGGTCGAGAACCTGTTCCCGGCCGAGCTGCCGGCGCGCCTGCGGGCCGTCGGGCCCGCGATCGCCGGCACCGCGATCCAGGCCTGGGACGCCTGGTCCGCCGACCGGCATTCGACCGATCGCGCGCTCGAGCTGCGTCTCGCCGTCGACGACGCGGTCGAGCGGGCCTCCGGCGAGCTCGACCGCCTCGACACCGCCTGGATCCCGATCCACGCCCAGGCGAGCGCCTGGCTCGACCTCGCCCGCACCGCTCAGCGCGACCGGGACGCGATCAAGCGGGTCGAGTCGGCCGAGCGCTGGATGACGGACACGACCGCGGACCTGCGCCAGGAGCGCCTGGCGCCGATCGTCGACGCCGCGCACGCGAACTGGGAGGACCTGCGCCACGAGAGCAACGTGAGCCTCGGCCGGGTCACGCTGTCCGGCAAGGGCAACGCCCGCCACACCACGGTCGACGTCACCGTCGACGGCGCCCCCTCCTCCGCGCTCGGCGTGATGAGCCAGGGCGAGCTGTCCGCGCTCGCGATCAGCGTCTTCCTGCCGCGAGCGTCGCTTCCGGAGAGCCCGTTCGGGTTCATGGTCATCGACGACCCGGTCCAGTCGATGGACCCGGCGAAGGTCGACGGGCTGGCCCGGGTCCTGGCCCGAGCCGCCGAGACGCATCAGGTCGTCGTGTTCACGCACGACGAGCGACTCCCCGAGGCGATCCGTCGCATGAGCATCGACGCCCGCACGATCCGCGTGAAGCGCCGCGGCCGGTCCGAGGTCGAGATCGTGGCCAGCCCGCCGCCGAGCGTGCGCTACATCGACGACGCGTTCGCGCTGATCAACACGCCGTCGCTCCCCCCGGCGGTGAAGGCGCGCGTGGTGCCGGGGTTCTGCCGCAGCGCGATCGAGGCCGCCTGCGCGACGAGGATCCGCCGGCGCCGGCTCAGCGAGGGACGACCCCACGCGGCCGTCGAGGAGGAGCTCGCCCAGCTCGAGAGCCTCCGCTCGTGGCTGGCCGCGGCGTTCGGCCTGACGATCTCCCAGGGACACGAGATCGACGACGCACTGCGTCGGATCGGCGGGGACGGGGCGGTCCGCCTCGTCAGGACCGTGGCCAGGGGCGGCCACGCGCCGGTCGACGACGACCTCGAGACGCTGACCCGGACCACGCGGACGCTCGTCCGCAGCCTCGAGTCGTGAGCGCGCCGCCGAGTCCCTTCGACCCGCTCGCCGCCGCCCAGCGCATGCTGGACGCCGCGGATCCGACGACCGCGTCCGGATGGCCGAGAGCGACCGCGCTGCTCGCGAGGCAGGCGCTGGAGGACGCCCTCGCGAAGCTGTGGGCGCAGCGGGCGCCCGGGGTCGAGAAAGTCCCGATGCGGGCGCAGCTCGCGTGCCTGCCCGCCTACCTGAGCGACCCGGAGCTGGCGTCGGAGGCGGCCTACGCCTGGCACGCCCTCTCCCGAGCGATCCACCACCACCCCTACGAGCTCGACCCCACGCGCGAGGAGCTCGCGTCGCTGTTGCGATCGGTGCGGCGTTTCGCCGCCGCGGTCGACGCCTAGCCGAAGCCGAGCCGCATCAGCGGGACGGAAGCCGGTCGGCGACCCGGGGTGTCGGGCGATCCCCGACACCCCGGCTCCCGAGCCGGGGCCGCGTCGTGCAGCGGTCGAGGCAGCCGCGCGGGGCGCCCGCGATCAGCGCCGCCGGCCCTGCTCGCCTCACCGTCACCCTCTGCACCTCCGCGCGAGGTGATGACACCCGTCATGCCCCGGTACGCATCGGCGCGCCCCCGTCCCCGATATCGAGTTGGATGCGCGCCATGCCCCCGCCCACGCTGTTCACGATCGGCTACGAGCGCCTCCTGCCGCTCGAGCTCGCCGCCGAGCTGCGCCACGCCGGCGTCGCCCGCGTCATCGACGTGCGCTTCCGCCCGCAGTCGCGGCGCGCGGGCATGTCGAAGACGCGCCTGGGCGAGCTGCTGCGCGACCACGGGATCCTCTACGAGCACCGGCGCGAGCTCGGCACCCCGCCGGACATCCGCCCGCTGTTCCACCGCGGCGACCGCGAGCAGGCCCGCGCCGCGTACCGCGCCCACGTCGAGGCCGAGGCGCCCGACGCGCTCGACCGCCTCGCCGCCGAGCTGGCGAACCCGGCGACCCCGGCGACCGCCCTGCTCTGCCTGGAGGCCGAGCCGGAGGGCTGCCACCGGCGGGTCATCGCCGAGCTGCTGGCCGAGCGCCTGCCCGGCCTCGCCGTCGTCGACCTGTGAGCGACGGCGCGCCAGGTTCCGTGCAGGTTGAAGCCGCGCGCCCGCGGCGCCGATGAACGGCCGAACCCGTTCCGCCCCACCGAAGGGCCCCATGCCCCGACCTCACCGGCTGGGG
>JADGIB010000303.1 GCA_019683665.1 Solirubrobacteraceae bacterium | reverse complement strand
GCGCGGGGGGGGGCGGGGCGGGCGGGGGGCCGCCGGGGGGGGGGGGCCGCGCGGCCCGCCGGCCGCCGCCGGCCTCGGCTCAGTTGGCGCCGAGGGTCGCGACGAGCACGGCCTTGATCGTGTGCAGCCGGTTCTCGGCCTGGTCGAACACGATGCTCGCCGGCGACTCGAAGACCTCGTCGGTCACCTCGATCCCGTCGGTCATGCCGGTGCGCTGCGCGATCTGCGCGCCGACGGTCGTCTTCGCGTCGTGGAACGCCGGCAGGCAGTGCAGGAACCGCGCCCGCCGGTTGCCGGTGCGCTCCATCGCGGCCCGGTTGACCTGGTAGGGCTTCAGCAGCCGGATCCGCTCGTCCCACACCTCCTTGGGCTCGCCCATCGAGACCCACACGTCGGTGTAGACGAAGTCGGCGCCCGGCAGCGCCTCGTCCGGGTCGTCGGTGACCGTGACGAGCGCGCCGCTGGCGGCAGCCCGCTCGTCGGCGATCGCCCGCACGTCCTCGGGCGGCAGGAGCTCCTTCGGCCCGCAGATGCGGACGTCGGCGCCCATGATCGCCCCCATGACGAGCAGCGAGCGGGCGACGTTGCTGCGCGCGTCGCCCATGTAGCAGTACGACAGCGCGTCGTAGGGCTTGTGCGACGCCTCGTGCATCGTCAGGAAGTCGGCGAGCATCTGCGTCGGGTGCCACTCGTCGGTCAGGCCGTTGTAGACCGGCACGCCGGCGTGGGCGGCGAGCTCCTCGACCGCCGCCTGGGCGGCGCCGCGGTACTCGATCCCGTCGTACATGCGCCCGAGCACCCGGGCGGTGTCGGCGATCGACTCCTTGTGGCCCATCTGCGAGCCGCTCGGGTCCAGGTACGTGACGTGCGCGCCCTGGTCGTAGGCGGCGACCTCGAACGCCGAGCGCGTCCGCGTCGAGGTCTTCTCGAAGATCAGCGCGATCTCCTTGCCGGTCAGCTGCGGGACCTCGGTCCCGGCGTACTTGACCATCTTCAGCGCGGCCGAGAGGCGCAGGAGGTGCTCCAGCTCGGCGGCGGTGAAGTCGACCTCCTTGAGGAAGTGGCGGTTGCGAAGGTTCACCATCGTTCGTCCCTCCTCAGAAGGCCGGGTCGCGGAGCAGGGGGCAGGTCATGCAGTGCGCTCCGCCGCGGCCGCGCCCGAGCTCGGAGCCCGAGACCGTGATGACCTCGATCCCGGCCTTGCGCAGGCGCGTGTTCGTGGCGACGTTGCGGTCGTAGGCGACGACGACGCCCGGCTCCAGGCAGAGGACGTTGTTGCCGTCGTCCCACTGCTCGCGCTCGCTGCCGAACGGGTCGCCGCCGGTCTCGATCGTGCGCATCCGGTCGACGCCGAGCGCCTGCTCCATCGCGGCGACGACGCCGCCGGAGAACTCCTCGACGACCGGCAGCTCCGGGTCGTCGCCGGGCCGGATCGTCCAGACGCGGGCGCCCTCGACGACGTCGGGGAACAGCGTCACCGCGTCGCGGTCGACCATCGTGATGACCGTGTCGAGGTGCATGTAGTGCCGCGAGCTCGGCAGCAGCACCGCGTAGACGATCCGCGCCGAGCCGGCCTTGAACAGCTCGCGGGCGATGAGCGACACCGCCTGCGGGGCGGTCCGCTCGCCCATGCCGATCATGACGGCGCCGTTGCCGATCGGCATGACGTCGCCGCCCTCGACCGTGGCGCGGCCCCAGTCCTGCTCGACGCCGCCGTGCCACACGCGCAGCTCGCCGGCGGCGGTGAACATCGGGTGCCAGCGGTAGATCGCCTCGAGGTAGGCCGTCTCCGGCCGGCGCGCCGGCTTCATCATCGGGTTCAGCGTCACCCCGTCGTAGATCCACGACGACGGGTCGCGCTGGAACAGGAAGTTCGGCAGCGGGGGCAGCACCATGTCGGTGCTGCCGATCGCCTCATAGGTGAGGCCGCCGCCGGCGGCGAGGTCCGCCTTCGTGATGCCGCCGATGAGGAAGTCGGCGACCTCGGCGGCCGGCGCCTCCCGGGCCCACTCGCGGCGCGAGCGGGCCAGGTAGATGCCGACGCGGCGCTCGTTGACGACCTGGTCGAGGATCCACTCGCGCGCCTCGGGGATCCCGAGGACGTCGGCCAGCAGCGTCTCGGCGTCGTAGACCTCGACGCCGCGGTCGCGCATGACCTCGCAGAAGGCGTCGTGCTCCTCCTTGGCCCGCTTGACCCAGATGACGTCGTCGAACAGCAGCTCCTCGGCGTTCGACGGCGTCAGCCGCGTGTGCTCCAGGCCGGGCCGGTGGACGAGGACCTTGCGCAGCGTCCCGACCTCCGAGTCCACCCGGAAGCCGACGGAGGTGTCGGTGTCCAGTGCCATGGCTTGCTCCTTCGCTCTCGCCATCAGGGTCAGCTCAACACGGCGCCGATGGCGAGGAAGGCGCAGGTCAGCACGAACAGGATCCCGAGCAGCGGCGCCACGAACCGCAGGTAGTGGTCGTAGCGGACCTTGGCCAGGGCGACGCCGCCCATGACGACGGCGGTCGTCGGGACCCACAGGTTCATCCAGCCGGAGGCGGCGTTCCAGGCGGTGATCACCAGCGACCGGTCGACGCTCGCGAAGTCCGCCAGCGGCGCCAGGATCGGCATCGCCAGGGTCGCGTGGCCGGAGGTCGACGGGATCAGGAAGGCCAGCGGCAGGTTGATGAGGAACATCACCACCGCGAACAGCCCGGAGGACGCGCTCTCGGCGGCGCTCTCCATCGCATGCAGCACCGTGTCGGTGATCTGCGTGTTCGTCATCAGGACCGTGATGCCGCGGGCGACGACGATGACCAGGGCGGGGTAGATGAAGTCCCCGGCGCCGCGCGCGAGCGTCTCGGTCAGCTTGTTCTCGCCCAGGCCGCCGACGAGGCCGACGACGATCGAGGCGACGATGAACATCGCGGCCAGCTCGGGGAACCACCAGCCCAGCTCCCACGAGTACGGCGCCGCGTCCGGGCCGGAGAAGATCCCCGACCACGGGACGATCGAGAAGATCATGAAGACGAACGTGAACGCGGTCAGCGCGAGCACGAGCTTCTGGCGGCCGGTCATCGGCTCCGGCTCGGCCGAGGCCGACTGGATCGCCTGCTCGCGGTCGCCGGCGCGGAAGCCGACGATCGACGTCGACGGGTCGCGCTCGACCTTCCGGGCGTAGCGGACGACGTAGGCGATCGCCACCGCGGTGAAGACGAGCCACATGATCAGGCGCAGGACGATGCCGTCGCCGATCGAGATGTCGGCGAAGCCGGACGCCACGCCGATCGAGAACGGGTTCACGGTCGAGCCCATGACGCCGACGCCGGCGCCGACGATGATCACGCCGACGGCGACCATCCGGTCGTAGCCGAGGGCGAGCATGAGCGGGACGACGAGCCCGTAGAAGCCGAGCGTCTCCTCCGCCATGCCCTCGACGGTGCCCAGCAGCGAGAAGACGGCCATGATCGCCAGGATCAGCAGCCAGCCGCGGCCCTTCAGCCGGTGGGCGAGGCGGGCGATGCCGCGGTCGAGCGCGCCGGTCTGGAAGACCATCGTGATGAACGCGCCGATCGCGAGGACGAACAGGAAGACGCCGGCGGCGCCGAACAGGTCGCCGGTCGCGTCGGGCGAGACGGCCCCGGTCTCGGTGGACTGGATGCCGTAGAGGCCGTTGACGGGGGCGAGGAAGAGGTCGTTCAGGCGCTCGCCGAAGTCCTGCGGCGAGGCGACCTCGTGGTAGGTGCCGGGGATCGGGGCGCCGCCGTCGTCGAGGTCGTAGAGCCCCGACGGGATGACGAACGCCAGCCCCCAGACGGCGAGGGCGACGATCGCCAGGACGGTGAACGCGCTCGGGAAGCGCCAGCGGCCCGTCGTCCCGGGCTCCTCCGGCGGCGCCGGGGGCGGGGTCCCTGGAGGCGGTTCGGGATCGACGGGCGCATCCGGGGTCGTGGCGGGGGGTTCGATGGCGCTCATGGCCGGCGCTCCT
>JADGIB010000025.1 GCA_019683665.1 Solirubrobacteraceae bacterium | reverse complement strand
CGCCGAGTTCCTGCGCAGCCTCCGCTACGACTACAACCACCGGCCGATGATCGGCGACCTCCACGCCGGGATCGGCGGGACGTACCGGATCCGCAAGCCCGCCTGAGCGGGTCGGCCGCCCGCCTAGACTCCGGCGCCATGGACATCCGTGGCAAGAAGCTCGTCGTCATCGGCGGCGCCGGCCTGATCGGATCGCACACCGTCGACGCGCTCACGCGCGAGGACGTCGGCGAGATCGTCGTGTACGACAACTTCGTCCGCGGGACCGCCGAGAACCTCGCGAACGCGCTGCGCGACGACCGCGTGTCCGTGTTCGAGATCGGCGGCGACATCACGCAGCCCGACATCCTCGAGGCCGCGCTGAAGGGCGCCGACGGCGTCTTCCACTTCGCGGCCCTGTGGCTGCTGCAGTGCCACGAGTTCCCCCAGTCGGCCTTCGAGGTGAACATCCGCGGCACGTTCAACGTGCTCGAGGCGTGCGTCCACCAGAACGTCAAGCGGCTCGTCTACTCCTCCAGCGCGTCGGTCTACGGCGACGCGGTCGAGGAGCCGATGACCGAGAGCCACCCGTTCAACAACCGCACGTTCTACGGCGCGACGAAGATCGCCGGCGAGGCGATGGCCCGCGCCTACAACGAGCGCTACGGCCTCGACTATGTCGGCCTGCGCTACATGAACGTCTACGGCGCCCGCCAGGACTACCGCGGCGCCTACATCGCCGTGATCATGAAGATGCTCGACGCGATCGACCGCGGCGAGCCGATCACGCTCTACGGCGACGGCTCCCAGGCCTACGACTTCGTCTACGTCACCGACTGCGCGGCCGCGAACGTCTGCGCGATGAAGGCCGACGCGACCGACGCCTTCTACAACGTCGGCACCGGGAGGCGCACGTCGCTGAAGGAGCTGGCCGAGAAGGTCCTCGAGATCACCGGCAGCGACGTCGGCATCCGCTACGAGCCGCAGGGCCTCACGTTCGTCAAGAACCGCATCGGCGACCCGACCGCCGCCGCGCGCGACCTCGGCTACACGGCCCAGGTCGAGCTCGAGGACGGCCTGCGCGAGCTCATCGCCTGGCGCCGCGCCCACATGGAGGAGGTCGCCGCCCGCCGCGACCGCGCCGCCGGCGAGCAGGACCGCGTCGGCGAGCTGGCCCAGCCGGTGGCCGCCGACGCCGGCGCCGAGTAGCGCGAGGGGCGAGGCCCCGACGCGATCTACACTCCGACGCCGTGCCGTCTCTCCCCGGGAGTCCCGTCGCGAGCATCCGTGCCGCGGTCACGCGCCGGCGCGAGCGCGGCGACGCCGTCGAGTGCCCGATCTGCGACGGCCGCTTTCGGCGGTTCCTGCCCTACAACGGGCGTCAGGGCGCGGTCTGCCCGGGGTGCGGGTCGGCCGAGCGCCACCGGCTGCTGTGGCTGTGGCTGTGCGAGGAGGACCGCCTGCGCGGCGACGTGCTCGCGTTCGGCCCCGACGACGCGACCGACGCGCGCCTGCGCCACCTCAGCAGGGTTCGCTACACGTCGAGCGACATCGACGGCTCGCAGGCGATGGTGGCCGCCGACATCGCGGCGCTGCCGTTCGACGACGGCTCGTTCGACGTGGTGCTGTGCTCGCACGTGCTCGAGCACGTGGAGGACGAGCAGGGCGCGCTGGCCGAGATCCAGCGGGTGCTGCGCCCCGGCGGCTGGGCGGCGGTGATGGTCCCCGTCGACCGCGCCGTCGAGCGCACGATCGAGGACCCGTCGGCGACGACGCCCGAGCAGCGCCTGGCGCGCTTCGGCCAGGCCGACCACGTGCGCCTGTACGGTCGCGACGTGGCCGCGCGACTGCACGCCGACGAGGTGATCGACCCGCTCACGCGGTTCGGCGCCGAGCGCGAGGCCCGCCACGGCCTGCGCCGCCAGGACCGCTTCGGGCCCGACGAGATCTACCTCCTGCGCGCGCGCTGATGGCGATGCGGCGGGCCCTGGGCGCCACCGTCGCGCTGTTCCTCGTCGCGCTGGCCTGGGTCGCGGTCTGGGTCCCGTTCCACGCCACCGACGCGCTCATCTACGGCCGCTGGTCGCGGCTCATCGCCCTGGAGGGCGGCATCGACTTCCCGGGCATCGGCGCGGGCTACCTGCAGCGCCCGCTGCTGTACGTCGTGCAGGGCTGGCTGTGGGACGTCTTCGGCTTCCACGAGTGGATCGGCCGCCTGTGGGCGTTCGTCTTCGTGGCCGTGCTCGTCTACGCGCTGTGGCGGGTCGCGTCGCTGGACCGCGGTGGCGCGACGGTGGGCGCGATCGCCGCGGTGCTGCTCGTCGCCACCCCCGACGTCGTGGCGCTGGGCGCCGCGGGTCTCACCGACGTCCCGGTGGCCGCGATGGTCGCGCTCACCGGCGTGTTCGTCCTCGCGCCCGACGGCCGCCGCGCGCCGTGGCTGACGGCGCTGCTGATCGTCGTCGCCGCCGCGCTCGCCGGCCTGGCGAAGGTGTCGGCGTTCTTCGCGCTGCTCGGGCTCGGGCTCGCGCTGTTCGTGGGCGCGCGCGAGACCCTCGTCTCGCGCCTCGCCCGGCGGGGCGTGCCGCTCGCCGCCGGCGCGCTGATCGCGCTGGCCTGGAACGCGATCCAGGCCGACCGGACCGGCGTCGCGCTGACCGACTTCCTGCGCGGCGTCGAGGGACGGGTCAGCGCCGGTGTGACGTCCTACTACGAGCAGCTCAACGCGCAGTCGCGCGGGTCGTTCATCGCCGGGATGGAGTGGCTGGGTCCCTACCTGACGCTCCCGCTGCTGTTCGCGCTGATCTACGCGGCGGTGCGGATCGTCGGGCGGCCGCACCGGCTCGCCGCCACGATCGCCGCGCCCGCCGCCCTGCTCCTGTCGTTCGTCCTGCCCGCGCTCGCCGACGCCGGCACGAGCGGGGCGGTCGGCCCGTGGGACCTCGAGCGGCCGGTGGCCGTCGTCGGGGCGCTCGCGCTCGTCGTGCCGCTGTGGCTGTCGCGCGAGTGCCCGGACGACGAGACGCCGACGCGCGCGCACCTGGCCCGCCTGGCGATCTGGGCGCTGCCGCCGACGATCGCCTGGATCGCGTCGGCGCCGTTCCAGACCCGCTACCTGTCGCCCGCCTGGGCGCCGCTGTACGCGCTCCTGGCGATCGCGCTGTGGACGGCGCTGCGCGGCACGATGGCCGCGCGCGGCCCGCGCTGGGGCTGGGCGGTCGTCGTCGTGCTCATCGCGCTCGCGGTCGTGGACCTGCGCAACCTCGACGGGCTCGGCTCGCGCCCCGACGGAACGATCAGCGCCGGGCGCACGCTCAGCGAGCTGAAGCTCACCGGCTGGTTCGACGCCGACGAGGCGCGCGCCGCCGCCGACCCGTCGCTGGCCGCGCTCGTCGACGCCACCGGCGCCGCCCTGGCCGCCCACCCCGGCCGCGTGCTGAGCGTCGACGGCCGCCTCGGCTTCTACTGGCCGCTGCGCGCCGTCCGCGGCGAGCCGCAGCGCTGCGCCGACCTGGAGGGCTTCGGCACCCTGGTCGTCACCCAGAGCGCGACCGGGCTGGAGGCCGAGCGCGAGGAGGCGCTGGGCGAGGAGGCGCTGGGCGAGGCGACCGGCGGACACGCCGCCGATCCTGCGTTCTGGGCGCGCTGCCGCGACCCGCGCGCGGTCCTGGTCGCCGCGCGGCCCGGTGAGTTCGCCGTCTTCCGCATCGAGCGATGAGCGAGGCCGCGGCGAGCCCGGCGCCGCGCCCGGTGCGCAGCGGCGCGGTGCTCATGACGATCGCGCAGGTCGTCACCGCGCTGGGCGGCTTCCTGACGACGATCGTGGTGGCGCGGATCCTCGGCGCCGAGGGGCTCGGCGCCTACACGGTGGCGCTGTCGCTGCTGCTGATCCTCGGCGCGATCGGCTCGCTGGGCCTCGAGAACGGGATCGCCTGGTCGGTCGCCGGCGGGCGCTGGTCCCCGCGCGCCGCGTTCCTGGAGACGCAGGCGCTCGCGCTCGGCCTCGGCGCCCTGTCGATGCTCGTCGTGCTCGCCGCCCGGCTGGCGTTCCCCAGCGCGTTCGCCGGCATGTCGGTCGGCGTGACGCTGATCGCCGCCGCGGGGCTGCCGTTCCTGATCTCCTGGCAGTGCTCGCGCTGGCTGGCGGTCGCGCGGGACCGCTACGAGGCGTTCGTCGTCCCGCCCGCGCTCGTCACGGTCCTAGCGCTCGTCCTGTGCGCGGTGGGGGCCGCGGTCGACGACGTCCGGGGGATGGTGATCGGGCTGACCGCGGCGTACCTGCTCACCGCGCTCGTCGCCCTCGCCGACGCTGCCCGCAGCCGCCTCCCGGCCGAGGGCCCGGCCGGGCGCGAGCCGCTGCGCCGGGCCGTCGGGTTCGGCATCCGCGCCAACGCCGCCAATGCGCTGCAGCTCCTGAACTTCCGCATCGACCTGTTCGTCCTCAGCGCGGTGGTCTCGGGCGACGAGCTGGGCACCTACGCCACCGCCGTGTCGGTCACGTCGGTGATGTTCCTGATGCCGCAGACGCTGGCGCAGATCGTGTTCCCGCGCGTGGCCGCCCTCAGCGCCGCCGCCGCGGGCCACGCCCAGCGCGCGCTCGTGGAGGCCAAGTCCCTGCGCCACGTGTCGCTGCTCACGCTCGTGTCGGTGCCCGTCGTCGCCGTCGGCATGGTCGTCGCCATCCCGCTGCTGTTCGGCCGCGACTTCGACGACGCGATCGTCCTCGGCCTCATTCTCCTCCCCGGCTGCGCGCTGTACGGGATCGCCTCGGTGCTGGCGGCGACGATCAACGGCCGCGGCCTCCCCGGCTACTCGCTGCGGGCCGCCGCGATCTCCACCCCGGTCGCGCTCGCCCTCTACGCCGCGCTGATCCCGACGCTCGGGGAGGTCGGCGCCGCGATCGCGTCGACCACCTCCTACGCGGTGAACTTCGCGATCACCGCCGTCTACTACCACCGCGCGACGGGCGACCGCGTCGCGCCGCTGCTCGTGCCGACGCGCGACGAGGTCCGCGACCTGGCCGCGCTCGTCCGCTGGCGCACCGGCCGCTGACGGCTGACGGGTGCCGGCGCGAGGCGCCTCGCAGCGGCGCGATCATCCGGTCCGGGCCGACCGCTGAACGGGGCGCGCGACGTCTGCCTCGGCGCGTTGCTCCACGGAGCGGCCAAGGGCCCCCAGGAGGGCCAGCCAGCACGCCACCGAGACGATCGCCGCGACGAACCGGGCGGTCGGGGTGTAGTTCGGCAGCAGCCAGCCCAGCGCATCGCTGGAGAGGTCGTTGAGGCCGAAGCCGTACAGCGCGAAGAGGTTCGCGAACTGGGCGACGAGGAGGACGTTGAGCCAGACGAGGACGCGCGTGTCGGCGAGGATCGCCGCGACCAGCACCGTCGCGGTTCCGCCGAGGAACAGATGGTTCTCGTGGGCCGCGGTCGCCGTCATCGGGTAGATGAGCATGACCGCGGCGACCGCGGCGCTCACCTGCTGCGACAACGACCACGACGCCAGCCGGGGAAGCGACCAGGCGATGGCGCCGACGACGGCCGCCAACGTGAGGAGCGTGGCGAGGTCGTGGTAGACGTCCGGGGTCATGACCGACCAGATGGGGTCGCCGGGCGCCCGGTACGCCTCCGCGACGATCGCCCAGATGTTCGGCATGTTGGCGCTGAGCGAGGGCATGACCGAGCGGGTGTCGACGACGGTCTGCAGCAGGTAGGCCGGACCGTGCAGCGGGCTCGTCGCGATCCACGCCGAGAGAAGGACGAACAGCAGCGCGGGGGCGACCAGCATCCTGGCCACGGCGAGCGGGAGGGTGGCCGAACGGCGCTGGACCAGCGCGACGGCGGCCAGCGCGACGAGGGCGACGACCACGAGCGCGCCCTGAGGCTTGAGCATGACGAGCAGTGCGAGCGGCACGCCGGCCAGGAGCTCGGCCCACCGGCCGCGCCCGTAGACCAGGATGGCGACGAACGCCATGAGCAGGGCCGACATCTGCGCATCGACGTAGCCGAGCCAGAAGATCGCGAGGAAGAATGGGTTCAGCCAGTAGATGAGGATGTAGCTGAGCGGCGCCCTCCAGCGACGGAGGACGAGCGCCAGGAGCGCAAGCGTCGCCAGGTCGCAGCAGAGGTTGACGAGCTTGACCGCCGCGATCTCGGAGATCCCGGTGATCTCGGCGATCCGCACGGTGGACGCGAACACCTGGTAGGCGACCGGGAAGTAGATGCCGCTGTAGGCGTTCGTCAGCCCGAGGTCGAGCGTGCGGTGCCCCCACTCGATGTAGCTGTCCATGTCCGCCGTCCCCTTCTCGGCGATCAGGCTGAGACGGATCACCAGCCCTAGGAGGAGGCCGCCGGCCAGCACGAGCGGGGAGACGCCCCGGCGTCGCGGGGCGGCGTCGGTGGTCGCTGGCGCGTTCACCGGGTGCGCCGGCTCCGGGGCAGGGGCCTGAACCACGGGAACATGTGCACCGGCTCGCCGCCCGGGCCCGCGGCGTCGCGCGACTGGGCCCGCGTGGCTCCGGTGGCCGCCAGGGCGGCGGCGACGCGCCTGCGCCGCAGGCGGTACGACCCGACGAGCGCGATCATCTGGAGGCCGATCGCCAGCGCCTGGCGGAACGACTCGGTCGTCCCCGGGCGCCCGGCGCGCGCGCGGTAGTTGACCGGGATCTGGATCACGCGCCACCCGCCGATGATCGACAGCAGCATCATCTCCGGCCCGAACGCCCCGTCGAACACGGTGAAGTGCCGCTGCATCGCGCGGGCCGCCGAGCCGCGGACGAGGCGCATCGTGCAGCCGACGTCGCTGAGCGACGACGTGTTGAAGACCGTCTCCATCAGCTTCGCCACCGCCCAGTTCCCCCACCGCAGGAAGCGGCCCATGTTCGCCCCGTCCCAGATGAGGTCGCGCAGCGTGCGCGAGCCGTAGACGAAGTCGAACTCGGTCGAGTAGCTCAGCAGCTTCCAGAGGTCCGCGGCCGCGAACGTCCCGTCCGGCTCGACGATGCAGACCCAGTCGGCGTCCGACTCGGCGATGCCGCGGCGGATCGCGGCGCCGTAGCCCTGCCGCGGCTCGAAGACCTCCCGGGCGCTCGTCGCCGCCACCTCCTCGGAGGTGCCGGGCTCGGCGTTGTTGTTGACGACGATGAGGTCATCGACGATCCCGAGCGCCTCGAACGACTCGATCACGCTCCGGATCGAGGCCCGCTCGCGGTAGGTCGGGAAGATCACGGCGATGGTCTGCCCGTTCCACATCGGCGTTCACGTGCGCGACGGCGTGGCGACGAGGAGCATCTGCCCGGCGAGCGGGCGCACGGGCAGGCGCAGGTAGAGCGGCAGCAGGAAGGTCAGCCGGCCGCCCGACGACTTCAGCGTCAGCGGCAGGAAGCGGCCGCGCACCGTGAGGAGGTCGAAGTCGTGCGCTCGCAGCAGGTCGGCGAGCGAGCGGTCCGACAGCGGGGTGAGGTGGGTGTAGTCGTCGAAGTACTGGCGGGCGCAGAGCCGGTAGTTGGGCTGGATGAGGATGAGCCGCCCCCCGGGGCGCAGGACGCGCCGGAACTCGTCGAGCGCCGCGGCGATGTCCTCGCGGGAGAGGTGCTCCAGCAGGTTCGACGCGAACACGACGTCGACGATCGTGGGCTGACGCTCCTGCCCGAGAACCTTCCGCCGCGCCCCTGGTACTTCGGCGGCCAGTGGTTCCAGAACGCGTTCACGCACCCGGACCATCTCGTGTCGTTCTGCACCGAGCTCGGGCTCGGCTGTACGCTCGACATCTCGCATGCTCAGCTGTGGTGCGCCCACAGCGGGATGCCGCTGCAGGAGTTCGTCGATCGCACGCTGCCGATCGCGCGTCACCTCCACCTGGCCGACGCCGCCGGGATCGACGACGAGGGGCTGCAGATCGGCGAGGGCGTGATCGACTGGCGCGCGCTCCTCGAGCAGCTGGAGCGCGCCGACTTCACATGGGTGCCGGAGATCTGGTCCGGCCACCTGCACCAGCACCGCGGGTTCGTGCACGCGATCAACCGGATCTCGGCACTCGGCGGGTTGTGACCGAGCACGCCCGGCGCGACGCGCACGCGTTCCTGCTCGCGCTGAGCGACGCCATCGGTGTGGTCGCCGACGCGCATGACGACGCTGCGTTCGCCTACCGAGGGGCCGATCTGCGCGCCGCGATGGAGCGGGCGCTGTTCGTCGGGCTGAGCAACGACCCGCAGCTCCGCGAGGCGTTCGCTGGGGGCGCGGCGATCCGCCTGTCGACCCCGCTGGAGGCGCAGACTGCCCGCGCGGTCCTCGGCCGGGAGCGGGTGCGAGGTCCGCAGGGGCTGCGCCTGGCCCGGCTGCGGTGGGCGGAGCGCCGGGCCGCCTCGGCCGCCGCCGGCTCCGCGGCGCCCCGGCGGTCCTCCGTCGAGACCGGGGGGAACTGGTTCCTGCTCGACCACGCGAAGTTCCTCGCGCTGGCCGATCCAGTCGCCGGTGCCTGGGGCGACCGCCGCGCGCGCGTGATCTGGGCCGCGCGCCGGCTGCGCCCACCGCATCGAGCCGATGACCCGGCGCTGGACGAGCTGGCCGCCCCGAGCCCATCGCCACGCGTGGCCGGCCCCGCCCTGTGCGGCCACCTGGGGCTGCTGCGCGAGTACGAGCGGGTCGCCGCCGCGCTCGAGCTTGCCCGACCCGAGCGCCTCGTCGTAGTGGAGGGAAACAGCCCCTACGACGGGCTCGCCGCCGCCGAAGCGCGACGGCTGGGCATCCCGATCGTGTGCGTGCAGAACGGCTGGTCGCCGATCGTGCACGCCGGGTTCCGGCGGATGCCGTTCGACCGCATGTGCGTCTGGGGGGACGGCTTCGCGGAGCTGCTGGCGCCGCACAACCCCGGGCTGGAGCTCGTCGCGACCGGGCATCCGGCCCTCCGGGTCCCGGACGGCGAGCGCGACGGCGAGCTCGCCCGCCGGCTCGAGGGCCGGCCGGCCGTCGCCTGCTACCTGCAGCCGACCTCGCCATACATCGAGCCGCGCCACGCGGACGCCCTCCTGGCGCTCGTCGATGAGGTGGCCGAGTCGGCCCCCGACGCTGCGGTGATCGTCCGTCAGCATCCCGGCCACCCCGTCGGCGACCGGGCCTGGCCGGCGAACGTCGTCCGCGCCGACGCGCCCGACGTGCCGCTGCTCGACACGATCCTCGCCGCCCGCGCGGTCACGTCGATCTACTCGACCTCGCTCATCGAGGCCGCCGCCCTCGGCCGCCCGGCCGTGTCGCTGAACCCGACGGCGCTGCCCCGGCTGTCGCCGGACATCGAGGCCGAGGGCGCGGGGATCGAGGTCACGGAGATCGAGCCGGCCCGCGACGCGCTCGTCGAGATGCTCCGCTCCGATCTCGCGGTCGCCCGCTTCGCTGACGGCACGGCCCGGATCCGCGAGCGGTACTTCAGCGGCCTGCCCGCCGACGCCCCAGAGCGCGTCGCCGCCGCGATCGCGACGGCGTAGCCCGCGCGGCCGTGCGGATCGCCCTGATCGACACGCTCTACCCGCAGTTCGTCGCCCGGCACTATGCCGAGCGCCCGGGGCTCGCGCGCCGCGCCTACGCCGAGCAGCACGCGGCGCTCATCGAGCGCTGCTTCGGGACCTCGGACGCCTACTCGGCGAACCTGCGCGCGCTCGGCCACGAGGCGGTCGACCTGCTCGTCGACGTCGAGCCGTTGCAGCGGGCGTGGGCGCGGGAGCACGGCGCGCTGACGGCGCGGGAGCGGCTCCCCGGCCGGCTCGGCCGGCTCGGTCCGGAGCGGCTTCGGGCGGTCGCGCGCGCGCAGATCGCAGCGTTCGGCGCCGACGTCGTCTACTGCCAGAGCCTGTCGTTCTTCACCCCGCAGGACCTGGACGCGCTGCGCGCCGAGGGCCGGCTCGTCGTCGGCCAGATCGCGAGCGCCCCGCCTGCGGCCGAGCAGCTGCGCGCCTACGACCTGCTGCTCACGTCGTTTCCGCACTACGTCGAGCGCTTCCAGGCCCTCGGCGTCGACAGCGAGTACTTCCGCATCGGCTTCGACGAGCGGGTGCTCGACCGGCTGCGCGGCGAAGGCGTCGACCCCGACGCGGCCGCCCCGGGTCGCCACGGCGCCGTGTTCGTCGGCGGGATCCACCCCAGCGTGCACGGCGAGGGCGTGCGGCGCTGGGAGCGGCTGCTCGGCCGCATCCCATTCGACGTCTACGGCTACGGCGGCGAGCACCTGCCCGACGTCTCGCCGCTGCGCCGCGCCTGGCGCGGCGAGGCGTGGGGGCTGGACATGTACGCCGTCCTCGCGCGGTCCGGCATCGCGCTCAACCGCCACATCGCCGCCGCCGAGGGGTTCGCGAACAACATGCGCCTGTTCGAGGCCACCGGCATGGGCGCCCTGCTCGTCACCGAGGCGGCGCCCAATCTCGGCGAGCTGTTCGAGCCCGGGGTCGAGGTCGTGACCTACGGCGGCGAGGAGGAGCTGGCCGAGGTCGTCGCCCACTACCTGCGCCACGACGACGAGCGGCGGACGATCGCCGCCGCCGGGCAGCAGCGCACGCTGGCCGACCACACCTACGCCCGGCGCATGCGCGAGCTCGTCGCGCTCCTGGAGCCCCGCCTGCGATGAGGATCGCGATCGTCGACACGTACTACGACGGGGTCCTCGACGCGATCTACGCGCGCGATCCACGGTTGTGTGACGCGCCGGCCGACGACCAGCGGGCGGCGATCCTCGCCGTCGGCTTCGGGACCTCCGACACGTACTCGACCGGCCTCGGCGCCGCCGGGCACGATGTCCGCGACCTCATCGTCAACGCCGTCCCGCTGCAGCGGCGCTGGGCGCTCGAGCACGGTCGCCGGGGGCTCGCGTGGGCGCTGAACCTGCCCGCAGCCGGCCCGGCCGGCCGACGCCTGCGGCGCCGGCTCCTGCGGGCGGTCACGGTGGCCCAGATCGAGGCGTTCGACGCCGACGTCGTCTACCTCCAGGACCTCACATGGCTGTCGCGCGGCGAGCTCGAGCACCTCAAGCGGGCCGGGCGGCGGCTCGTCGGGCAGATCGGGTCCGCGCCCCCGCGCGACGGCCGGGTCGAGATGCTGGATCTGGCGATCACCTCGTTCCCGCACTTCGTCCCGCGCCTTGAGGCGGCGGGCGTCACCGCCCGCTACCAGGCGCTGGCGTTCGACCCGCGGGTCCTCGACCGCGTCGGGACGGTCGAGCGCGACATCGACGTCGCGTTCGTCGGCACGATCCACCCACGGGGGATCCACCGCGAGGGCACGGCGCTGCTCGAGCGCCTGGCCCGCGAGGTCGACCTCCAGCTCTGGGGGCAGATCCAGGACCGGCTCGCGCCCGATTCGCCGATCCTCTCCCGCCATCACGGGCCCGCGTGGGGCGACGACATGTTCCGAGTCCTGGCCCGGTCGCGGATCGTCGTCAACCGCCACGGCGACATCGCCGAGGGCTTCGCGAACAACATGCGCCTGTTCGAGGCCACCGGCATGGGCGCCCTGCTCGTCACCGAGGCGGCGCCGAACCTGCCCCAGCTGTTCGCGCCCGGCCAGGAGGTCGTGGCCTACGAAGACGCCGATGACCTCGTCCGCCGGATCCGGCACCTGCTGGCCGACGAGGACGAGCGGGCGCGCATCGCGCGGGCCGGTCAGCGGCGAACCCTCGCCGAGCACACCTACGCGCGGCGGATGGTCGAGCTCGACGCGATCCTGCGCGAGCGCTTCCCAGACCTCTAGCCGCGCGGCCGCAGGTCCCAGGCCTCGAGGTCGTGCATCCGCACCGCTGTCGCGTCGTGGGTGTCCCGCCACAGGCGCTCGAAGGCGGCTCGGTTGCGCAGCCAACCGGCCCTCGTCGTCGGGCGGCGCGACAGGCGGAGGCGCACCTCCCACGAGAGCCGGCGCATGTCCGCGACCTCCGTGGCCACGACGAGGATCCGCTCGGAGGCGAAGCGGCGCAACAGCGCGCGCCACTGCCGGTTCGTGAGCTCCGTGTCGACGCGGTGGAACAGATGCGCGTCGCCGGGCAGCGGCGGGTCGACGAGGAGGTCGAACCGCCGCACGTCCGCCTCGGGGAACAGCCCGGCCAGCCGCTGCACGGCGGCGGGCGCGTAGTCGCTGACGACGAGCTCGCGCGAGGGGCTCTCGCGCCAGATCAGGTACTCGACCGTGGCGCCGCCGACCCCGTAGGAGGCCAGCCGCCGGACGCCCTGGGCGTCGGCCCAGGCCGAGACCGCCCGCGCGCGCTCCACCAGGTCCGGGCGCTCGAGCGCCGACCGCTCCCACGCCTCGCGGGTGTCGGGCAGCGAGAACGGCCCGTCGGTCCTCACCCGCAGCGCGTCCCACGCCTCGGGGCGCACCAGGTCGTCGCCGACCAGCTCCCGATCGGGGCCGAAGTCGTAGACGTGGCGGATGGTCAGCGGGATCACGAGCGGAAGAATCCCAGACGCAGGGCCAGCCGCCCGAGCCGCGCCTGGGCCCGCTCGACCGGCGACAGCCGGTCGCCGAGCAGCCGGTCGAGCTGTCGCGCCTCCCGCCGGAACGGCGCCAGGTCGGCCGACTTCGCCTCCGCGTGGAGATAGCGGACGGCCATCTCGCGCTCGGTCAGCGCCGGCAGCTCGCCGGCGTAGGCGAGCCGCAGCATGAACTCGGTGTCGAAGACGTAGTGGAGGTCCTCGCGGAACAGGCCGTGGCGCTCGAAGCACTCGCGGCGCCAGAACGTCGACGGCTGCGGGACCGACCACGGCTGCTGCATCCACGAGAAGCGCCGGCCCTGCGGCAGCGACGGCGTCCACACGTGGTCGACCTCGCCGGTGTCGCCGTCGACGAAGCGGCAGGCGCCCGACATCCAGCTCGCGCCGGTCCGCTCGAGCACGGCGGCCGCCTCAGCCAGCGCGCCCGGCAGCAGGTAGTCGTCGCTGTTGACGTAGCCGACGACGTCGCCGGTCGCGCGCCGCAGCGCCTTGTTCAGCGCGTCGGTCTGGCCCCGGTCGGGCTCGCTCACCCACCAGGCGAGCCGGTCGGCGTAGCGGGCGATGATCTCGGCCGAGCCGTCGGTGGAGCCGCCGTCGACGACGAGGTACTCGAGGTCGTCGTAGCCCTGGTCGAGCACCGAGCGCAGCGTGCGCTCGACGTAGGCGGCCTGGTTGAACGACGGCGTGATGACCGTGATGCGCAGGCTCACGTCCAGTAGTGCTCGCCGTGCGCGCGGTAGAAGTCGAACGTCCGCGCCAGGCCCTCGCGCAGCGAGACCTTCGGCTCCCACCCGGTCAGCCTGGTCAGCCGCTCGTGGCTGACGTAGATCGAGCCGATGTCGATCCTCTCGCGCTCCGGCGGCCACGGGGCGGTCGTCGCCTTCCCGCCCGCGCCGGCCAGCTCCTGGCAGAGCCGGGCGACCTCCAGCAGCGACACCGGCTCCTGGCCGCCGACGTTGAACGCCCGGCCGTAGGCCTCGTCGTGGACGGCGACGGCGAGGAACGCCTCGACGCAGTCGTCGACGTAGGTGAAGTCGCGCAGCTGGCTGCCGTCGCCGAACACCTGGAGGTCCTGGCCCTCGAGCGCGCGGCGGATGAACACGGTGATGAAGCCCTGGCGGCCGTGCTTCATGAGCAGGTGCGGGCCGTACGTGTTCGTCAGGCGCAGCGAGGTCGCGCGGATCCCGTGGACGCGGTGGTAGAGCAGGTGGTAGCTCTCGCCCGCGATGAGGTTGATCCCGTTGACGTCGACGGGGACGAGCGGGTGGTCCTCGGTGACCGGCAGGAACTGCGGGCGGCCGTACTGCTGGCGCGAGGCGGCGTAGACGATGCGGATGTCCGGGTTGCCGGCCCGGCAGGCCTCGAGCAGGTCGACCTGGGCCTTGACGTTGATCTCCAGGTCGGTCTGCGGGTCCTCCATCGAGTCGACGTGGCTGACCTGCCCGGCGAGGTTGAAGAGGAAGTCCTGGCCGCGGACGAGCTGGCGGATCGACCACGGGTCGCGGATGTCGGACAGGTTGATCCGCACCCGGTCGGCGATGTCGCGGACGTTGAAGAGGTTGCCGCCGTACTCGGGGATGAGCGAGTCGACGATCGTCACGTCGGCGCCGAGCTCGACGAGCCGCTTGGCGAGGTGGGAGCCGATGAACCCGAGGCCGCCGGTGACGAGCACCTTGGCGCCGGAGAACCGCTGCAGGTCTGCGCTCACGGGCCGTGAGGCTAGTCGTCGCGCACGAAGATCGCGTCGACCTGGAGCGTCTCGCCGGTGCGCTCGTCCCAGAAGTCGTGCGACAGGCCCACGGGGCGCATCCCGGCGGCGCGGAGGCGGTCGATGAGCGCCAGCCAGGAGCGCTGGCCCTCGTAGAGCTCGACCAGCGACAGCTCCAGCTCGACGCCGGCCAGGCGCGGCAGGGACTCGGCGGCGCCGTCGAGCACCTCCCACTCGTAGCCCTGGGTGTCGATCTTCAGGTACGCGCGGGCGGCGCGGGCGATCGCGTCGCCGGCGATCGCGTCGAGGCGGTCGATCGGCGCCCGCTCGGTGCCGACGTAGGCCGACTGGGGGGCGGCCGCGCGGTGGCGCTCGGCCATCGGCAGGATCGAGCTCGAGTCGCTGTTGGCGGCGACGTTGACCGTGATCTCGCCCGCGTGCGCGCCGGCCGCGGTCCGCAGCGCCGTCCAGGCCGGGTCGCGGGCCGCGCGGCGGGCGAGCTCGGCGTACGCGCCGCTCAGCGGCTCCAGCGACAGGATCGCCCCCACGTAGCCGTACTCGCGCAGCTCGCGGGCGTACTGGCCGGCGTTGGCGCCGACGTCGACGACGAGGTCGATCCCGCGGCGGGCGAGCAGGACGCTGCGCCGGTGGGCGAAGTCGAAGGACCCGGGGTGGCGGCGGACGTCCCATCCGAGGCGGCGCAGGCCGCGGACGGCGGCCTCGTGCAGGCGGGCGGCGATGCGCATGGGTCGCGACGCTACCGGCAGATAGCATCGCCGCGCCCTGACCGTCTCCGTCGTCATCCCCTCGTTCAACGGCGCCGCCCACCTGCGCGACGCCCTCGACAGCGCGCTGGCCCAGGACCCGCCGCCCCTGGAGGTGATCGTCCAGGACGCCGGCTCGACCGACGGCACCGTCGAGCTGATCGAGGCGCTCGGCGACCCGCGCGTGCGGCTGTTCGTCGAGCCCGACCGCGGCCAGTCCGACGCGCTGAACCGGGCGATCGCCCGCGCCCGCGGCGAGTGGGTCTGCTGGCTGAACGTCGACGACCTCCTGCGCCCCGGGCTGTTCGCCGCCGCCGAGGGCGTCCCCGACGGCGTCGACGTCGTCTACGGCGACTTCGAGTGGATCGACGAGCACGGCCGGCGGCTGCGCCACTTCCGCCCGGCCCCGGAGCTGTCGCAGGAGCGGCTGCTGGCCGACGGCTGCTACGTGTTCTCGGGCGCGATGCTCCTGCGCCGCTCGCTGTTCGACCGCTTCGGGCGGTTCGACGAGCGCCTGCACCTGACGATGGACTACGACTTCTTCCTGCGCATCGCCCCGCACGTGCGCGCCCGCTACGTGCCGCGGACGCTCGGCGCCTTCCGGGTCCACGGCGACAGCAAGACGGCCGACACGAGCTGGGGGATCTTCCGCGAGACCGGGCGGGTGCGCCGCCGCCACGGCGGCTACCGGCCGTCGACGCGGCGGGCCGTGCTCGTCAACCAGGTCAAGCAGGTCATCGACGTCGCGACGCTGCCGGTGCGCCGGCGGATGGGGTGGCGGTGACCGCCGCGCTGCGCGACCGCGACCCGGTGCGCCTGGCGCTGCTCGCCGTCCAGGCGTTCCTCGCCGCCGTCCTCGTCCTGACGCTCTTCCTCGCGCTCGTCGTCCCGTACCACGCGACCGACGCGCTCGTCTACGGGCAGTTCTCTCGCTGGATCGGGGTCGAGGGCGGCTTCCTGCACGACCCGGTCGGCTTCCCGCCGTACTCGCGGC
The DNA here is from genome assembly GCA_019683665.1 of Solirubrobacteraceae bacterium. Taxonomy (GTDB): domain Bacteria; phylum Actinomycetota; class Thermoleophilia; order Solirubrobacterales; family Solirubrobacteraceae; genus Capillimicrobium. Next base: position 4,691 of record JADGIB010000025.1, on the reverse strand, counting down.
CGCTGTTCTACGTGCCGCAGGGCTGGCTGTGGTGGCTGTTCGGCGCCCACGAGTGGATGGGGCGGCTGCTGTCGCTGGCCTTCTTCGCCGTCCTGCTGTGGAGCGTGTTCGCCGTCGCCCGCGACCGCACCCTGCCGCCGGCGGCGCCGTGGCTGGCGGTGCTGCTGCTCTTCGCCTGCCCGGACGTCGTCCTGCAGGCGATCGCCGGCCAGACCGACGTCCCGGTCGCGGCGATGATCGCGCTCCTGGCCGTGCTGCTGTGGCGGGCGCCGGCCGGCGCGCGCACCGCGGCGCTCATCGTCGTCGTCGCCGCCGCCGCGGTCCTGGCCAAGGCGACCGCGCTGCCCGCGCTGGCCGGCCTCGCCGCCGGGATGCTGCTCGGCGACCGCGCCGGCCTGTGGGACCGGGTCCGCCGGCGCCTCGTCCCGATGGCGGCGGGCGCCGCGCTCGGGCTCCTCTACGGCGTGCTGATGGCCCGCCACTTCGGGCTCGCCCTCAACGAGTTCCTCGGCGGGGTCGCCGGCCCGGCGAGCACGGACCCGGCGACCGGCGCGGCCGCCGTCGCGACCGGCGAGGCGCCGCGCCCGACCGCGGCCGAGCGGGTCGGCACCGCCGTCTCCGCCTTCACCGAGAGCGAGCGCCCGGCGATCCTCCTGCGCGTCGAGTGGCTCGGCCCCTACGTGCGGATGCTCGCGCTGTTCTCGCTCGTGTACGCCGCCGCCCGGGTCGTCGCCGTCCCGCACCGGGTCGCCGCGGCCGGCGCGCTCGCGCTCGGCCTGCTCGGCTACTGGGTCGGGCCCGAGGTCCTCGCCGGCGGCGGCAGCGCCCTCGACGTCAGCGCGGGCGCGCTCGCCGGCTCGATGCTCCTGCTCGTCCCGCTGGCCGGGGTCGTCTGGTGCCCGCCCGAGCAGCGCGCCGGGCGGCTCCTGCTCGCCCGCCTGCTTGCCTGGGGCATCCCGCCGCTCATCGCCTGGGGCCTGTTCGGCATCCTCGGCGACACGCGCACGCTCTCGCCCGCCTGGCCGGCCCTGTTCGCCCTGCTCGGCGGGGTCGTCGCGATGGGCGTCGCCGGCCTGGCGACCCGCCGGCGCCCGCTGGCCGCGGCCGCGATCGTCCTCGTCCTCGGGCTCGCCGTCCTCGACCTGCGCAACTACGACGGGCTCGGCGTGCGCCCCGACGGCTCGATGAGCAGCCTGCGGGCGCTGAAGGCGCTCACGCCCGGCACCTGGTTCGACCCGGACGCGGCCCGCGCCGCCGCCGACCCGCAGCTCGGCGGCCTCGTGACCGGCATCCGCGCCGCCCGCGAGCCCGGCGCCCGCGTCCTCACGAACGACGGCCGCATGGTCTTCTTCCTCCTCGACGACGCGACGGTCGGCCAGCCGCCGGCGAGCTGCGCCGACCTCGACGGCTACGGCGTGCTCGCCGTCCTCCTCAACGTGCCCGAGCCGTTCGACGCGACCGGCTTCGACTGCCTGGAGCCGGTGCGGGTCGTCCCCGGCTCCTACGCCGTGTACCGCGTCGCCGGCTAGCCCTTGCGGGCCAGCACCCAGACGTTGCGGCGCACGAACGGCAGGCGCGCCATCGCCGCCAGCGGCTGCGGGCGGCGGCGCCCGCGGGTCAGGCCCGACAGGATCCCGATCCCGGGCATGACCGACTCGTAGCCGGCGCGGACGAGGGCGAGGCCCTGGTCGCGGAACAGGCGCTTGTAGCCGGTGAGCGTGTACGGGCGGCGGTGCGTGTAGTCGTCCCACACCCACCGCTGCGCGTCGGGCGAGGAGGCGAAGACGAGGCCGCCCGGGCGCAGGACGCGCGCGACCTCCTGCACGACGCCGACGGGGTCGAGGACGTGCTCGAGGAGGTCCTTGACGATCACGCCGTCGAAGCTCTCGTCCTCGAACGGGAACGGCTGCTCGACGTCGTGGCGGATCGCGTTGCGGCCCAGGGCGCGGGCGTGCTCGACCGCCTCGGCCGACACGTCGATGCCGACGTAGTCGCGGAAGTGCTCGTTCAGCCACGCGGTGCCGCAGCCGACGTCGAGGAGGCGGTCGGTCGGCGAGAAGTGGTCGACGATGTCGCGGAAGTAGCCGGGCTCGTCGTGCCAGTCGAAGTAGCCGTGCGGGCCGCCCTCCTCGATCTGCTGCCGGGCGACGCGCAGGATCGTGTCGACGACGTCGCGCGCGCCGAAGCGGCGCAGGAACGCCTCGGCGCTCACCGTCCCCTGGGGCGGGCTCGCCAGGTGCGCGGCGAGCTCCTGCGGGGTCTCGTAGAACGCGATCGGCAGCCCCTCGAGCGCGGGCGAGCGCAGCTGGTGGCGGACGATCACCGGCCGCGCGTACAGCAGCGACTCGAGGATGACCGTCGGCTGGCCCTCGTGGAAGCCGACCGAGGGCACGACGAGGACGTCGATCGAGGCGAAGAACGCGTCGAGGTCGCGGACCTCGCCGAGCAGGTGGATCCGGTCCCCGAGGCCGAGCTCGGCGATCCGGGCGCGGACCCGCTCGACGTAGTCGGGGTCCTGGGGCGGCGCGGCGATCCGCGCCTGCGCCCACGCGTCCGAGACGGCGCCGAGCTCGTCGACGAGCTCGAGCACGCCCTTGGCCGGGATCAGGCGGCCGAGGAACCCGACGACCGGCCGCTCGCCGCCGGGCGGGGCGGTGCGGGCGGCGATGATGCGGCGCACCGCGTCCTCGTCCATGAAGTTGCTGACCGCCTCGACCGGCACGCCCGGCAGGTGGCGGCGGTAGAGCTCGGCCGTCTGGTCGCCGACGGCGACGAGCGCGCCGATGCGGCGGTAGACGGCGCGCGCCGACGGCCGCGTCACCGAGGTCTGCTCGTGCAGGAGGTGGATGAGGATCGGCCAGCGGCGCAGCGTCACGAGCGCGGCGGTCGCGTAGGCCTGGCAGCGGGCCGTGTTGCCGATGACGACCGTGCCGGGCGGCGCGGACTCGAGCTCCTCGCGCAGCCGCGTCACCGTCCCCGGCATCCGCCCGACCGCCGGCGGGACCAGCCGCGGGTAGCGGACGTCGACGACCTCGTGGCCCAGGCGGCGGGCCTCCTGGCCGAGCTCGGAGTCGGCCGGCGCCAGGAAGCGGACGGGCAGGTCGCGGTCGGCGAGGGCCTGGGCCAGACGCAGCCCGAAGCGCTGCCCGCCGCCCATGATGAGGCCGTCGTCGAGGATCCAGACGGCGGTGGGCGTGGAGGCCGTGGTCACCGGCGGCATGCTATTCCTCAGCCGGTGCCAACCAAGGAAGAGCAGGAACGCGCCGCCCCGCGGGACCGCGGCGCCGACGTGCACCTGCGCGCCCGCGCCCAGATGCGCGAGTACGAGCGCGCCGTCGATCGCATCGTCGCCGACGGTCCCGGTCGTCTCCTGGACTGGGGCTGCGGCTTCGGCCAGCTCTCCCACATGCTCAAGGCGCGCGGCGTCGACGTCACGTCGATGGAGTGGCACCCGGAGATCCCCGAGGGGGAGGTGCGCCGGCTCGAGCGCTTCCCGGACGTCGAGGCGCGCTACACGCAGGACCCGGTGAGGCTCCCCTACGAGGACGGGTCGTTCGACACCGTCCTGTCGATGGGCGTGCTCGAGCACGTCCAGCAGCCCGAGGACAGCCTCGACGAGCTGCACCGCGTCCTGCGCCCCGGCGGGCGGCTCTACGTCTACAAGCTGCCCAACCGCTTCTCCTACCTGGAGTGGATCGCCCGCCGCGCCGGGTTCTACTACCACGGCCAGCTCGAGCACGACCGCGTCTACACGCCGGCGACGGCGAAGGCGCTCGTCGAGGCGCACGGCTTCGTCGTCGAGGAGATCGCGCTGGCGAACATGCTCCCGCTCGGCCTCACGCACCCGCTCACCCGCCGGCGGCGGTTCGTCGACGCCTACTGGCGCGCGAACCGGGCGCTCGCCGCCGTGCCGGGCCTCGACCGCCTGGCCACGAACGTCGAGCTGATCGCCCGCCGCACGCCGTGACCGGCGGCGGGGCCGCGGCGGGCGCGCCGGCCGGGCGGGCTAGCCTCGACGCGCCATGCACGTCGGTCTGAACCTGGTCTACCTCGTGCCCGGCGAGACCGGCGGCACGGAGGTCGCGGCGCGCGAGCTGCTGCCCGCGCTCGTCGACGCCGCCGGCCCGGGCGTCCGCTTCACCGCGTTCCTCAACCGCGAGGCGTCCGCCGCGCCGGGCGGCCCGTGGAAGGAGCTGATGGACTGGGTGACGGTCCCGGTCAACGCCCGCAACCGGGCCGAGTGGGTGCGCGGCGAGCAGCAGCACCTGCCGCGCCTGGCCCGCCGGGCGGGGGTCGACCTCGTCCACAGCCTCGCGAACACCGCGCCGCTGTGGGGCCGTTTCCGGCGCGTCGTCACCGTCAACGACCTCATCCACCGCTTCTACCCCGACACCCACGGCGGGCTGAAGGCGCGCGGCATGGCCGTCCTCGTCCCGGCCGCGATCCGCCGCGCCCACCGGGTCATCACGATCTCGGCCGCGACCGCCGACGACCTCGTCCGCGAGCTCGGCACCCCGCGGGAGAAGATCGACGTGGTGCCGCTCGGCGTCGGCACGACCGTCCGCGAGGCGGTCGCGCCCGCCGCCGGCCTGCGCGAGCGCTTCGACCTCGGCGACCGGCCGATCGCGCTGAGCGTGTCGGCCAGGCGCCCGCACAAGAACCTGCCGCGGCTGCTGGAGGCGCTCGCGCTC
>JADGIB010000302.1 GCA_019683665.1 Solirubrobacteraceae bacterium | reverse complement strand
GCATGGCCGCAGACACGCTCATCACCACCCCGGAACCGCCCGCACGGACGCGGCGCCGGCCCGCCGACCGGCACGGCTACGTCACCGACGGCGAGCGGCTGTACCGCGTCGTGTCCCCCGTCGACGTCGAGCTCGGCATCGACGACGCCGTCCTCGAGGACTGCGCCACGCTCCAGTGGCGGGTCTACAGCCACGTCGAGCTCTGGTGGCTGCGCCTGCGCGAGGTCTGAGCGCGCGTCAGTGCATGACGACCGGCGCGGGCTCGGCCCCGGCCGGGTCGTCCGGGTCGACGACCGGCTCGGGCCGGCGCTTCGGCAGCAGCGCGAGCGCGACGAGGAACGCGATCGCCAGCAGCCCGAGCGCGTACCAGAACGTCGTCCCGTAGGCCTCGGCCATGAGCGGCGCCGACTGGGCGCGGACCTCGGGCGGCAGCGGCACGCCGATCGCGCCGCCGGCCTCCGGCGCCAGCCGCGAGCTGAGCTGGTGGGCCAGCAGGATCGACATGACGGCGGTGCCGATCGACGCGCCCACCTGCTGGTTGATGTTCAGCGTCGTGCTCGCCTTGGCGACCATCGCCCGCCGCAGCGTCTGCATCGCGCCCGAGAACGTCGGCATCATCGTGAAGCCCATGCCGACGCCCATGACGAACAGCAGGGCGCCCATGACCCAGTAGCTCGTGCCGGCGCCGACCTGGGTGAGGCCGACGAACGAGAGGCCGACGACGAACAGCCCGGGCGGGACGATCCTGCCGACGCCGACGCGGTCGGTGAGCCGGCCGGCGATCGGCATCGCGAGCATCGCGCCGACGCCCTGCGGGGCGAGCAGCAGGCCGGTGTCGAGCGCCGACTCGCCGCGCACGGTCTGGAAGTAGAGCGGCAGCAGGAGCATCCCGCCGAAGACGGAGACGATGACGAGGACGAGCGTCGCGTTCGCGGCCGCGAAGACGCGGTTGGCGAACAGGCGCAGGTCGATGAGCGCGTCCTCGCCGGTGCGCAGCGCGTGGACGACGAAGAGCGCGAGCATCGCGACGCCGACGACCATCGGGACGATGACCTTCGCCTCGCCGAACCCGCCCGACGAGCTGCTCTCGGCCAGCCCGTAGATGAGGAGCGCCAGCCCCGGCGACAGCAGGCCCAGGCCGAGCCAGTCCAGTCGGGTGCCGGGCGCCCCGACGTCGCGGGGGAGGACCCGCAGCGTGGCGATGAGCGCGGCCGCGCCGACCGGAACGTTCACGTAGAAGATCCACCGCCACGAGAAGTCGTCGACGAGCCATCCGCCGAGGATCGGGCCGACGATCGGGCCCAGGAGCATCGGGATGCCCATGATCGCCATGACGCGGCCGACCCGGTGCGCGCCGGCGGCCTGGGTGAGGATCGTCATGCCGACCGGCATCAGCATCCCGCCGCCGAGGCCCTGGAGGACGCGGAAGAGGATGAGCGACCCCGCGCTCCAGGCCAGGCCCGACAGGACCGAGCCGAGCACGAACAGCGTGATCGACAGCAGGTACAGGCGCTTGGTCCCGAACCGCTCGGCGCCCCAGCCCGACAGTGGGATCACCGTCGCGAGCGCGAGCGTGTAGCCGGTCGCGACCCACTGGATCGTCGCCAGGTCGGTGTCGAAGTCGGTCGCGAGCGTGTTGATCGCGACGTTGACGACGGTCACGTCGAGGATCGACATGATCGCGCCGAGCACGACGACGCCGGCGACCATGAGCAGGCCGCGGTCGATCGTGTCGTGGTCGGTCGGGGCGGGGGCTGCGGACATGGGGTTTTCGGAGCGGTCGGAGGGACGTGCCCGGAGAGGGTAGGGCCTGCGGGGGGCGCCGCTCAGGCCCAGTCGGCCGGGACGTCCGCGCCGCCCTCCCGGGCGACGCGCGCCCCGAAGCGCACGATCGCCGGGTGCTGGGCGATCCGCCCGCCGACGAGGGCCTCGCCGAGCGTGAAGCCGGTCGCCTCGTGGACAAGCGAGCGGGGGACGAACGAGAACGCGTCCGCGGCGTGGTCGGCGTCCGCGCTCGAGTTCAGCCGCATGAGGACGAGGTTGTCGCACTGGGAGACGACCTCGCGGTGGACCTTCTGCGGCCGCTGGGTGGCGACGAGCAGGTAGAGCCCGAACTTGCGGCCCTCGGCGGCGATCCGCACCGCGGTCTCGGTGGCCAGCGCGGTCAGCTCGTCGCGCGGCTGCGCGGGGCAGACGTTGTGGGCCTCGTCGACGACGACGAGCACGGGCTCGCGCCGCTCGCGCCGCGCCCACAGGCGGCCGAGCAGCGCCTGGCTGACGAGCGCCTGCTCGGTGGCGCCGCCGAGCGAGCCGAGGTCGACGACGAGGCAGCGCCAGTCGTCGTCCTCCAGGCGCTCCAGCAGCGAGCCGCCGCCGTCGGCCGCCCACACCGAGAACCCGTCGACGCCGAGGTTGCGCGCCCGCACCGCGAGGCGGTGCCCGTCGGCCGACCCGGCGGCGCGCTCGTCGAGCGCGGCGATGCTGTCGGGCCGCTCGCCGGTGACGAGGTCGACGAGCTCGGCGTACTCCTCGCGCTCCCCGATCGGGTCGAGTCGCAGGAGCGCCGCGTGCGCGGACGGGTCGAGTTCGGCGAAGCGCAGCGCCAGGCGCGCGTGCGCGGCCCCGGCCTGGCCGTGGACGGTCACGCCGGCGGTCGCCTCCCGCCAGCGGGCGGCGGTCTGCGCGTCGACCTCGGGCCGCGGCTCGCGGAGGTGGATGAAGTCCGAGTTCGGGTCGAGGACGATGACCCGCAGGCGGGTGCGCAGGAGGATCTGCTCGAGGACGACGCCGAGCGAGTACGTCTTGCCCGAGCCCGACTGGCCGCAGAAGAACGTGTGGCGGTCGAACCCGCGGGCGTCGATCGCGTAGGGGACGTCGGGCGCGCGCGACAGCGTCCCGACCGGCAGCGGCGAGCGCGGGGCGCCGGCGCCGGCCAGCCAGGCGGCGACGGCCTGCGGGTCGGCGTGCTCGACGCGCGCGTCGTGGAACGAGGCGCGGTCGGCGTCGAGCAGCCGCCCCTCGCCGCGGGCGAGCCGGATCGCGATGCGGCTCGACCCGCTCGCGCCCTGCGCGCCCTCGGCCGGCAGCGCGAGGTCGACGGCGGTCTCGCGGGCGAGCTCCAGCGACTCCAGCAGCCCGAGCCGCCGGCCGGCGCCGGTGTCGAGGACGACGTAGCCGCCCGGCCGCAGCCGGAGGTCGTGCAGGGAGGCCTGCACCGTGAAGCGGCGGCCGTCGAGCGAGGTCGCCAGCGGCAGCACCGCCCGCTCCAGGCGCTCGCGCAGCCCCCGGATCAGGCGCAGGCGCTCGTCGACGAGCGGGAAGTCGCCGCCGTCGCCGGTCACGCCCGCCACTGGTCCGACCCCCACGCCACGGAGATGCCGAGGAACGTGCCCTCGAACCGGCCGGTCGACGGGGTGAAGCGCACGTTGACGCCGGTCCCGCACCGCTCGAACCAGCCCCAGCCGACGCCGCCGCCGGCGGTCGCGTAGCCGCCGCGGACGGAGAACCGGGGCGTGTCGGGGTCGATCACGAGGGAGGACTGTAGGGCCCCCTCGAGGAAGGCGCGCCCGACGGCGGCCGGCCGCGGCGCGCGACACGTCGCCGAGCGCGCCGTACACCGGCGGCGCGCGCACGCGCCGGTCGATCGGCTCGTCGGCGAGCCGGCCGCTGCGGGCGGCGATGCGGGCGAAGGCCGGGACGCCCCGCTCGTCGGGCCCTCGGGGGAGATCGCCGGCAGCGACGCCCAGCCGCCGGGCTGCGGGCCGAGCCGGCGGGGGTCGTCGTCGGCGCGCGCCGGCGCGGCGAGGGCGCCGGCCGCGCACAGCGCGAGCAGGGCCGTCGCGAGCGGACGGCGGAAGCGTGGGCGTCGCATCGGGTCGTCCGTGAACTCCGTGGGGCAGGGGAGCGTCGTCGCCACCGCGTGTCGGCCGAGGTCCCGGCGGTCGAGCGGCGGGGGGGGGGGGGGGGGGGGGGGGGCGGCCCCCCCCCCCCCCCGCCCCGC
>JADGIB010000301.1 GCA_019683665.1 Solirubrobacteraceae bacterium | reverse complement strand
CTCGACGAGCAGCCCGTCGCGGCGGTGGAGGACCGACCGGTACCGCCGTCCCTGCCGCGGCTTGAAGAACTCGATCGTGACGGGCCGCATCACGGGCGCATCGTACGTGGGCCTCGTCCGCGCCGCCCGCGGACGAGGCCCCGCCCGGCTCGGTCGGGCGCCGCACGTCCCCCGCTCCGTGTTGCCTGTCGGATTCGTCGTGTCCGGCATGCAGAACCCGACACGCAACGCCGGGGCGGCGGAGCGGCGCCCTGCGTCAGGTGGCGGCTGCCGCCCGCCTGCCCGGTCAGGCGCCGACGTACTCGGCCAGGTGCCGCCCGGTCAGCGTCGAGCGGGCGGCGACGAGGTCGGCGGGCGTGCCCTCGAACACGACGCGGCCGCCGTCGTGGCCGGCGCCGGGGCCGAGGTCGATGATCCAGTCGGCGTGGGCCATCACCGCCTGGTGGTGCTCGATCACGATGACGGACGTACCGTCGTCGACGAGGTGGTCGAGGAGCGCGAGGAGCTGCTCGACGTCGGCCAAGTGCAGGCCGGTCGTCGGCTCGTCGAGGACGTAGATCCCGCCCGTCTCGCCCATGTGGGTCGCGAGCTTCAGGCGCTGGCGCTCGCCGCCCGACAGCGTCGTCAGCGGCTGGCCGATCGTCAGGTAGCCGAGCCCGACCCGGCTCAGCCGCTGCAGGATCCGGTGCGCGGCCGGCAGGCGCGCCTCGCCGTCGGCGAAGAACGCCTCCGCCTCCTCGACCGGCATCTCCAGCACCTCGCTGATGTTCCGCCCGCCGAACGTGTACTCGAGCACGGCCGGCTGGAAGCGGCGGCCCTCGCACTCCTCGCACGGGGTCTCGACCCCGGCCATGATCCCGAGGTCGAGGTAGACGACCCCGGCGCCGTTGCAGGCCGGGCACGCCCCGTCGGAGTTCGCGCTGAACAGGCCGGGCTTGACCCCGTTGGCCTTCGCGAACGCCTTGCGGATCGGGTCCAGCAGCCCGGTGTACGTCGCCGGGTTGCTGCGCCGCGAGCCCTTGATCTGGCCCTGGTCGACCACCACGACGTCCTCGCGGCCGGCGACGTGCCCCTGGATCAGCGAGCTCTTGCCCGAGCCGGCCACCCCGGTCACGACGACGAGCACGCCCAGCGGGATGTCGACGTCGACGTCCTGCAGGTTGTGCGTGTCGGCGCCGCGGATCTCCAGCGCCCCCGACGGCGAGCGCACCGCGTCCTTCAGCGACGCGCGGTCGTCCAGATGGCGGCCGGTCAGCGTGTCGGCGGAGCGCAGCCCCTCGACCGAGCCCTCGTAGACGACCTCGCCGCCGGCGGCGCCCGCGCCCGGGCCGAGGTCGACGACGTGGTCGGCGATCGCGATGACCTCCGGCTCGTGCTCGACGACGAGGACGGTGTTGCCCTTGTCGCGCAGCGCGAGCAGCAGCTCGTTCATCCGCTGCACGTCGTGCGGGTGCAGCCCGACCGTCGGCTCGTCGAACACGTACGTCACGTCGGTCAGCGACGAGCCGAGGTGGCGGATCATCTTCGTCCGCTGCGCCTCGCCGCCCGACAGCGACCCCGACGGGCGGTTCAGCGACAGGTAGCCGAGCCCGATGCCGACGAACGAGTCGATCGTCGCCCGCAGCCCGTCCAGCAGCGGCGCGACCGACGGCGCGTCCAGCGACGCGACCCAGCCGGCGAGGTCGGTGATCTGCATCGCCGACACGTCCGCGATGCTCAGCCCGCCGATCGTTGACGAGCGCGCCGCCTCGCTGAGCCGCGTCCCGTCGCAGTCCGGGCAGGTCCGGAACACGACCGCGCGCTCGACGAAGGCCCGGATGTGGGGCTGCATCGCCTCGACGTCCTTGGACAGCATCGAGCGCTCGATCGTCGGGATCAGGCCCGCGTACGTGAGGTTGACGCCGTCGACCTTGATCTTCGTCGGCTCCTTGTAGAGCAGGTCGTGGCGCTCGCGCTTCGTGAACCTCCTGATCGGCTTGTCAGGGTCGAAGAAGCCGCAGCCGCGGAGGATCCGCCCGTACCAGCCGTCCATGCTGTAGCCGGGGACCGTGATCGCGCCCTCGTTGAGCGACCTGTCCTCGTCGAAGAGCGCGGACAGGTCGAAGTCGCTGACCGACCCGCGGCCCTCGCAGCGCGGGCACATCCCGCCGACGCGGCTGAACGACGCCGCCTTCGTGATCGTCCTCTCGCCGCGCTGGACGGTGATCCCGCCGCTGCCGCTGGCCGACGCGACGTTGAACGAGTACGCCCCCGGCCCGCCGATGCGCGGCTCGGCCAGCCGGCTGAACAGGATGCGCAGCAGCGCGTCGGCGTCGGTGACCGTCCCGACGGTCGAGCGCGGGTTGGCGCCCAGCCGCTCCTGGTCGACGACGATCGCGGTCGTCAGGCCGTCGAGCAGGTCGACGTCGGGCCGTGCGATCGTCGGCATGAACCCCTGCACGAACGCGCTGTAGGTCTCGTTGATGAGCCGCTGCGACTCGGCCGCGATCGTGCCGAACACGAGCGAGCTCTTCCCCGAGCCCGACACGCCGGTGAACACGGTCAGCCGGCGCTTCGGGAGCTCGACGCTGACGTCCCTGAGGTTGTTGACGCGGGCGCCGACGACCCGGATCAGGTCGTGGCGGTCGGCGGCCGGCCGCTCCTGATCGGCCCTGCTCGTCGTCGTCGCCGCCACGTCAGCGCACCTCCTGCAGGCGGATGAGCGTGCCGGCCGGGTCGCGGACGGCGGCGTCGCGGATCCCGTACGGCTGGTCGGTCGGCTCCTGGACGACCTCGGCGCCGCGGGCCTGGATCTGCTCGAAGGCGGCGTCGAGGTCGCGGGTGGCGAGGTTGATGCTCGCGTACGTGCCCTTGGCCATCATCTCCGCGATCATGCGCCGCTCCTCCTCGGTGACGCCGGGATCGGCCTGCGGCGGGTAGAGCACGATCGACGTGTCGGGCTGCCCGGGCGGGCCCATCGTGATCCAGCGCATGTCCTGGTAGCCGACGTCGTTGCGGACCTCGAACCCGAGGACGTCGCGGTAGAACGCCAGCGACGCCTCCGGGTCCTGCTGCGGGAGCATGACCTGGTGAATGGTGATGTCCATGGCCGCGCACGCTAGCCCGGACCGCGCTGAGCGGCTTCTCGATTCCTGATCGGTCGGGTGACGCGCTTGGCCACGCACGGCGCCATCCCCTCCTCGGGCGGCCGCTGCGCCGCCTCCCGCGCGTAGACGCTCGGCGGCACCCCGACGAGCTCGGTGAAGCGGGTGCTGAACGTGCCCAGCGACGAGCAGCCGACCGCGAAGCACACCTCGGTGACGGTCATCCCGCCGCGGCGCAGGAGCGCCATCGCCCGCTCGATGCGGCGGGTCATGAGGTAGCGGTAGGGCGACTCGCCGTAGGCGGCCCGGAACCGGCGGCTGAAGTGGCCGGGCGACATGTGCGCGTCGCGGGCGAGCGCCTCGACGTCGAGCGGCTCGGCGTACTCGCGGTCGATGCGGTCGCGCACGCGGCGCAGCCGCACGAGGTCGCTCAGGTGCGGGTCCGCCGCGGGCGGGGTCGCCGGCGTGGGACGGTCGCGCGCCATGCGCCCATCATGGCGACGCCGGCCGGCACGGCTGCCCGCGCAGCCCCGGGCAGGGCGGCAGCCCGGTCGGCACCGAGACGCCCGGGACGACCGGCAGGACGACCCGCGACGGCCGGTCGGGCCCGTGGGCGACCCGCACCTCGGCCGTCCCGCGCGCCGGGCGGGTCTCGGCGAACGCCCACACCGGCTGGTCGCCGCCGGGGGCCGACACGGCGATCCGCAGCCGCGACCCGGCCCGGTAGACGTGGCCCTGGTAGTAGAGCGGCACGGTCACCTTCGTGAAGCGCCCGGCGGGCAGCGGCGCCGCGGTCCGCCGCCGCAGCGACAGGACCGGCTCCAGCTCGGTGCTGCGCCGGCGGTCGAGCGCGCGCAGGCTCGAGCGCAGCCACCCGTTCTGCACGAACGTCTCCCGCCCGTCGGGGCGCACCTCGGT
>JADGIB010000300.1 GCA_019683665.1 Solirubrobacteraceae bacterium | reverse complement strand
GCCCGAACGCGTCCCCCTCCGGACCGCCCCAGTGCTCGCCGTAGACGCCGCAGACGCCGTGGCGGCAGCGCCGGAACGACAGCCACACCGGCAGGCCGGTGTCGAGCAGCCGCCCGACGGTGTCGTAGAGCGACGGGCGCACGAGCGACAGCGTCTCGACGAGGAGGAGGTCGGGCGGCTCGTCGGCGAACGCGCGCGTGAGCAGGCGGATCGTCTCGTGGCCCTCGTTGGCGTCGACGTCCCCGTTGAGCGAGAAGGCGACGGCGACGTCGGCGCCCTCGGCCGCCTCGCGGGCGAGCCGCACGCCGCGGCGGGCGACGTCCATCCAGTGGACGGGCCGCGCGGTCTGCCACAGCCGCGGCCCGTTCTCGAGCAGGCCGCTCGGCAGCCCCCAGGTGTCGGTGCTGATGACGTCGCAGCCCGCCTCGACGTAGCGGCGGTGCACCTCCCGCACGGCGTCGGGGTCGTCGAGGACCGCGCGCACGCCCCACAGGCGGTCGTCGGTCTCGCCCATGCCCGGCAGCTCGGTGCCGACCCCGCCGTCGAGCACGACGCAGCGCTCCTCCGCGATCAGCCGCCGGACCCGGTCGTAGGCGGTCGCCGGGCTCGCGGGCACGGCCTGACCCTGTCTCCCCATGCCCATCAGTGTGCCACTCCGGCGCGGCGGGGCCTACCCGATCGGTCAGGTCGCCGGATCGAACAGGCGTTGCACCGGCGTTGCGTCCCGCTCAAGGACGGCATGAGCGCGCCGAGAAAAGCATACGTCTGCAACCACACCATGAAGGAGAACGCTGAATGCGGCGCGTGCGCGTCAGGTCGCTACGTGCGAAGTTGATCGCCGCCCTCGTCCCGCTGACCGTCGTCGTGGTCGGCGCGATGACCTGGCTGTCGGTGACGAAGATGACCTCCGCCCAGAAGGACGCCTCCTACGAGTACGTCCGGGAGGTCGCGGCGGCGAAGGCCAACCAGATCGACGCCGAGTTCACCTCGAAGCTGGCCAGCTCGGAGGCGCTGGCCCGGACGCTGTCGGCCTACCGCAGCAACGACGCGGAGGAGGTCAGCGACATCCTCCGCTCGTTCGTGGAGGCCCATCCCCAGTCGCTCGGCTTCTACGCCGGGTACGAGCCGAACGCGTTCGACGGCGACGACGCGAAGTACCAGGGCACGCCCTTCCTCATGAGCGGGGGCGGGTTCGGCCCCAACTGGAGCCGCACCTCGGGCGAGCTGACGCTCGAGCCGCTCCTCGACGCCTACACGTCGGCGTACTACACGGTGCCGAAGGGCACGGGCGAGCCGGCGATCATCGAGCCGTACCTCTACGACGGCGTCCTGATGACGAGCTACGTCGCCCCGATCAAGCGCGACGGCGCGTTCGTCGGCATCGCCGGCAACGACGACGCCCTGACGACCCTCAACCAGGACGTCCGCAAGATCAAGGTCCTCGACTCGGGCTACGCGATGCTCGTGTCGAAGGAGGGCAGGTTCGTCTCCGCGCCGCGCGACGAGGCCATCGGCAAGCAGACGCTCGCCGACCTCGCCAAGCGCGGCAACCCGCAGCTCGAGCAGGTCGCCCGCTCGGTGCGCGAGGGCCGCGCCGGGCAGATCGAGACGAAGGACCCGTGGAGCGGCGAGAAGGTCGTCATGTCGTGGGCGCCGATCCCCACGGGCGGCTGGAGCGTCATCACCGTCGCGCCCGAGTCCGAGGTGATGGCGGCGACGCACGCGCTGCGCTGGCAGCTCCTGCTCGCCGGCCTCATCGGCATCGCCGTGATCACCGTCGTCATCGTCCTGTTCTCGGGCCGCATGACGAAGCCGCTGAAGGCGTTCGTCGAGCGCCTGCGCACCCTCAACGATACTGCGGTCACCGGCCTGCGGCGCGGCATCGACGCGATGGCGAAGGGCGACCTCACCGTCGACGCGTCGAGCGGCGTCGAGCCGCTGGAGGTCGTCGGCCACGACGAGGTCGCCGAGGCGTCGCGCACCGCGAACGAGCTCATCGAGCAGACGTCGGCGTCGGTCGACGCCTACAACGCCGCCCGCGCCGGGCTCGGCGAGCTCATCGGCCGGGTGTCGCACTCGGCCGGCGCCGTCGCCTCGTCGTCGTCGCAGATGGCCTCGACGTCCGAGGAGGCCGGCCGCGCGGTCGGCGAGATCGCGGCCGCGGTCAGCGACGTCGCCGCCGGCGCCGAGCGCCAGGCGCGGATGCTCGAGTCGGCCCGCAGCGCGGCCGAGCAGACGAGCGAGGCGGCCGAGCAGGCCCTGCAGCTCGCCCGCGAGGGCGCGGAGTCGTCGAAGCAGGCGACCGCCGCGATGGCCCAGGTGCGCGACTCGTCCGCGCAGGTCAGCGACGCGATCCGGTCGCTGGCGGCGAAGTCCGACGAGATCGGCGGCATCGTCGACTCGATCACGTCGATCGCCGAGCAGACGAACCTGCTGGCCCTCAACGCGGCCATCGAGGCCGCCCGCGCCGGCGAGCAGGGGCGCGGCTTCGCCGTCGTCGCCGACGAGGTCCGCAAGCTCGCCGAGGAGTCCCAGGAGGCGGCCGGCTCGATCGCCGGGCTCATCGCCCAGATCCAGAGCGAGACGGCGGCCGCGGTGGACGTCGTCCGCGTCGGCGCCGAGCGCAGCGACGAGGGGCAGGAGATCGTCGACCGGGCCCGCGACGCGTTCGAGCGCATCGCGGAGGCGGTCAGCGACGTGACCGCCCGCGTCGCGGAGATCGCGAACGCCGCCGGCGAGGTGGCCGCGGTCGCCGAGGAGTCGAGCGCCACGACCGAGCAGGTCTCGGCCTCGACCCAGCAGACGAGCGCCTCGACGCAGCAGATCGCCGCGTCGGCGCAGGAGCTGGCGCGCACGGCCGAGGAGCTCGAGGCCCAGGTGCGCCGGTTCACCCTGGCCTGAGCCGCGTCGAGCGGGTTTCGCCCGGCCTGGGCGAAACCCGCTCTCAGGCGGCCGCCTGCAGCGCGCGGGTCTCGGGGAGGACGCGCAGCTTGCGCAGCGCCTGCTCCTCGAGCCGGCGCACGCGGTCGGCCGACAGGCTCATCTCGCGCGCGACCTGGTGCATCGTGCGCTCGCGCTGGCCGTCGAGGCCGTAGCGCAGCTCGATCACGCGCCGCTCGCCGCCCGACAGGTTCTCCAGCGCCTCGTCGATCGCCCGGCGGTTGAGCACGTGCGCGGCCTCGTCGAACGGCGACGGGGTCGCGCGGTCCTCGAGGAAGTCGCCCAGCTCGGCCTCGTCGTCGCCGACCGGGGTGTGCAGCGAGACGGTGTTCGGCAGCTCCCCGCGGACGACGGCGACCTCGTCGACGGTGAGGCCGAGGTGCTCGGCCAGCTCCTCGTCGGTGACGTCGCGCCCGAGCTTGAGGACGAGCTCGCGCTCGGCCCGCTGGACGCGGTGCAGCCGCTCGGCGATGTGGACGGGCAGGCGGATCGTGCGGCCCTTGTCGGCCAGGGCGCGCGCCAGCGACTGGCGGATCCACCACACCGCGTACGTGCTGAACTTGAAGCCCTTGCGGTAGTCGAACTTCTCGACCGCCCGCATGAGGCCCACGTTGCCCTCCTGGATGAGGTCGAAGAGCGGCAGGCCCCGGTCCTGGTAGCGCTTGGCGAGCGAGACGACGAGCCGCAGGTTGGCCGTCATCATCTGCTCCTTCGCCGTCAGGTCGCCGCGCTCGATGCGCTTGGCCAGCTCGATCTCCTCCTCGGCCGTCAGCAGCCTGTGACGCCCGATCTCCTCCAGATACTGCGTCAGTGCATCGTCGTGGTCGTACATGGGCGGATCGTCTGCGCCCACCTGAAGCGGACCGTGAACGGCACCTAACGCCAGGGTCAGGAGTTCCCGAAGCCCAGCTTTAGCGGGCGGCGCCGCGTCACACCGGAACGCGGTGCGACGCGCGGGGCGCCGCGGCCGGGGCGCAGGCGCCTAGCGGATGAGGACCTTCGCCCCGACCGGCACCCGCGGGTACAGGTCGATGACGTCGCGCACCCGCATCCGGATGCAGCCGTGCGAGGCGCGGGTCC
>JADGIB010000299.1 GCA_019683665.1 Solirubrobacteraceae bacterium | reverse complement strand
ACGCCGGCGAGGCCGGGGCCGGCCATGAGCGCCGAGGTGCCCGCGGGCAGGCCCATCGGGGAGCCCTGGGCGGAGGTCAGGAGGTTCGCGAAGCTCGACGACGCCGCCGTCGCCTGGGCGGGCGCCTGCGCCGGCGCGGAGGCGGGCGCCTCCGGGTTCAGCATCGACTGGATCTCGGCGATCCGGGCGATCGCTTCGGTCACGCTCATCGCCCTGGTAGTCGGACGGCGCCCGCCGGGCTTGACCGCGGCCCGTCGCCGCAACGACAGCGGGCCGCCCCGAGGGGCGGCCCGTGTCGCGTCGAGAGCTCGTCAGGCTCTCTGGGTGTCGACCTCCCTACCGGAGGAGGGAGAGCACGTTCTGGCTGGCCTGGTTGGCCTGGCTCAGCATCGAGGTGCCGGCCTGCTGGAGGATCTGGTTCTTGGAGAACGTGATCATCTCCTGGGCCATGTCCACGTCGCGGATCCGGCTCTCGGCGGCCACCAGGTTCTCCCGGTAGGCGGCGGCGGCCCGGGCGGAGTACTCCAGGCGGTTCTGGATGGCGCCGAACGTCGCGCGGGTGGCGGACACCGCGTCGATCGCCGCGTCGATCTGCGACAGCGAGCTCGTCGAGGACAGGTCGTACCAGGTGGCGGTGCCGGCGGCGACCGTCGCGCCGAGCGAGATCAGCGCCACGGTGATGACCTGGCCGTCGTTGGCGCCGACCTGGAAGGTGACGGTGCCCGTGTTGTTCAGCAGCGAGATGCCGTTGAACTTCGCCGACTGGCCGATGCGCTCGATCTCGGAGGCGAGCTGGTAGACCTCGGACTGGATGGCCGACTTGTTGGCCGCCGAGTTCGTGCCGTTGTTGTACTGGACGGCCAGCTCGCGGATGCGCTGCAGCATCGAGTGGACCTCGTCCAGGTTGGCCTCAGCCGTCTGGACGAGCGAGACGCCGTCGCCGATGTTGCGCTCGGCCTGCGCCAGGCCGCGGATCTGGCCGCGCATCTTCTCCGAGATGCCCAGGCCCGCCGCGTCGTCGGCACCGCGGTTGATGCGGTAGCCCGAGGACAGGCGCTCCATCGACTTCTGAACCGCGTTCGAGGTGTTGGTCAGGTAGCGGTGCGCACCCAGGGCCTCGACGTTGTTCTGCACGCGAAGGGACATGCGATCTCTCCTTGAGAACGTTGGATGTGTTGTCCCGGAGGGCGACTCCTTGTCGCCTCCTGCACCCCCTTGGTCGGCTCGGCGGGCCGGTCCCTGAAGCGGGGGCGGCGGCGTTCTGGACGCTTGATCGAGCGGGCGCGGTCAGCGCGCGGCGCCGGGCACGGCGGCGCCGTGCTTGCGCTCGAACGCGGCGCGGTCGGCGGCGATCCGGCGCGCGATCCAGGCGCGCAGCTGCGGGTCCTCGCTCTCGACGGTCTGCGAGAGGCCGTGGCGGATCCGCGAGCGCTCGACGAGCATCGGCGGGCGCCCGTCGCGGCGCAGGCGCTCGAGCAGGTCGGTGTCCTGGTACCAGACGACGAGGTCGGGGTCGAGGAACTCGCCGGGGGCGACCGCGTACGCCTCGAGCGTCTCGCGCGCGAGCGCGAAGCACCAGGCGGCGAAGTCGTGGCGCATCGCCCCGTCGATCGTGAGCGGGAAGACGACGGCGGCGCCCGCGTCGAGCGCGTCGCGCAGCGGCGGCCACCAGCCGGGCAGCAGCTCGACGTCGTCGTTGAGGACGACGAGGTAGCGGCCGCGGGCGGCGCGCAGGCCGGCGTTGACCGGGGCGGTGAAGCCCTGCGGGGGCGCGCCGTTGTCGATGACGACGATCTCGTGCGGCGCCTCGGTCGTCGCCTGGGCGGCGGCGACGCAGGCGCGGACGCGCTCGCCGGCGGCGTCGAGCGTCGGGATGACGATGCTGACCTCGACGGCCTCGGGGTGGTCGGGGTCGATCGGCCGGCGGGCGCCGCCGGTGCGCCGGCCGGGGGCGGCGACGACGCTGGCCGGGCACGCCTCGACGCGGCCGGCGCGGGCGCGCTCGGCGCAGAGGGCAGCGATCTCCAGGCCGGCCGGGGCGGGCGGCAGCGCGGCGACGTCGGCCCGGCGCAGGGCGACCGCGTGCGCGGCGACCGGCGGGTCCTGCGGGGCGGAGGCCGTGATCGGGGTGACCGCGGCGACCGCCGGGTCCTCGAGCGCGGCGACGAGCGGCGCCAGGAAGTCGGGCGCGACCTCGGCCGCGCCGCGCAGCGCGACGACGACGTCGCCGCGGCACGCGGCCAGGCCGCGCGTGGCGGCGGCCGCGAAGCCCTCGCGGCGCGGCGTGCGCACGATGGCGACGTCGCCCTCCAGGCGCGCGAGCAGCGCCTCCAGGCCGACCGACGCGTCGTCGACGACGACGACCTCGTGCTCGGGCTGGCCGGGCTCGATCGACGCGATCGAGGTCAGGCAGCGCAGCGCCTGCTCGGCGCCGCCGTCGAGGACGATCAGGATCGAGGCCTGCACGTCTCAGGTGATCGGACGGGACCGGTCTCGCTTGAGGGTCAGACGGTGATGTCGATGTGGCCGTCAGCGTCGGGGCCGGCCGGCGGCTCGCCGTCCTCGGGCGGGCGGCGGCGCCGCTTCCTGGGCTCCTGGCGCTCCTCCTCGCGCGGGTCGTGGCGCTCGATGCGGCGCGCGACGGCGGCGCGCTCGACGGACGGCAGCGTGCGGATCGCGTTGCGGATGCCCTGAATGCGCTCCACGGGACGTCAGCCTCCGGTCAGAAGGTCGGGCTCGGCTCCGGGGCGGCGCCGGACGCGGGCTCGTCGGGGGCGCGCTGGGCCTGCTCGGCGGCGGCCCGCTCGGCCGCCTCCAGCAGCTCGCGGCGCAGGAGCTCGACCTCGGCCAGGATCAGCTGGCGCCAGATGACGACGGCGACGGCCCAGGCGATGAGGTAGGCGGCGATCCCGGCCCCGAGCGCGCGGGCGCCCGCGTCGAGGAACGACATCCCCTCCTTGAGGCAGAGGTACTGGACGAGGGCGAAGACGATGAGGCCCGCCCACGCCTTCGCGGCGCTGATCTGCCGCCGCGCCCGCGGGTGGCGCGACACGCGGACGGTCGTGTCCAGCGGCTCGGCGTCGACGTCGTGGTGCTCGTCGGCCTCGTCCCTGCGCCGCCTGCGGCGCCCGCTGCCCTTGGCGTCCTGCTTGGCCATCGCCGGCTACCCCACGAGCTCCAGGGCGAGCGCCTCGACGAGCGCCGGGCGCAGCCCGCCGCGGTCGGCGGCGGCGCCCCGCCCGACGTACGAGATCGGCAGCTGCGCGTCGATCGCCGCGCCGATCGCGGCGCCGAGGTGCTCGGTCTCGTCCACGTGCGTGATCGCGAGCGCGTCGACGCCGAGCGGGCGGGTCCCGCGGACGAGCTCGTCGGCGGCCTGCGGGCTGAGCGTGGCCGGCAGCGTCAGGTGGCACTCGTCGAGCTGGAGCTGGCGCAGCTCGGCGGCGAGCTGGCGCAGCTCGGCCTCGGCGCGCGGCGAGACGCCCGGCGTGTCGACGACGACGAGGGCGCGGTCGCCGACGTGGTCGAGGAACCGTCGGGCGGCCTGCGCGTCGTCGGCCGCGTGGACGGGGACGCCCGCGGCCGACAGGTCGGCCATGAGCTCGGCCCCGTGGTCCTTCGCGCGCAGCGTCAGGCAGGCGACGGGGCGGGTGCCGCGGCGCTGGTAGGCGAGGGCGAGGCGGGCGGTGCAGCGCGTCTTGCCCGAGCCGCCGGCGCCGACGAAGCCGATGACGAGGCGCCCGGGGCGCCGGCGCGGCATCGGCGGCAGGCAGCGCGCGAGCTGGCCGGCGACGAGCGGGCGCAGCGAGCCCTCCGACGAGAACGGGAGCATGTGCTCGACCGCCTCGGCGACGATCTCGGTGACGAGGTCGGGGTCCATGCCGCGCGCGGTGAGGGCGCGGTGGACGTCGAGCGCGGCCTGCGGCCAGCTCGGCTCGACGGGGACGGCCGGCCGGGCCGGGGCGGCCGCGGCGGCGGGCGCCGCCGCGCCGCGGGGGCGTATTAACAAAAGACCCGGGCCGCCCAATTCAGGGTGT
>JADGIB010000298.1 GCA_019683665.1 Solirubrobacteraceae bacterium | reverse complement strand
CCCGCCGGGGGGGGCGGGCCGGGCGGCGGGGGCCCGGGCGGGGCCCCGCGCCGGCGGGGGCGGGGGGGGCGTCCGCGCCCGCGTCGGGAGCGCGGACCGCGCCGGCGGCCTGCGGCCACAGGCGGGACGGATCGGGGTCGAGCCCCAGGACGATCTGGGACTCGCGCTGCGCGACGCGCGCGGCCAGCCGGCCGGGGAACCCGTTCCCGGCCGCCCGCGCGCCGCCGTCGTCCGTCACCGAGGCGATCGGAGGGCTCCGATCAGCCCTTGACGGCCTTCTTCAGGCCCGAGCCGGCGGTGAACTTCGGCAGCTTGGCCGCCGCGATCGTGATCTTCTCGCCGGTGCGGGGGTGGACGCCCTCGCGGGCACCGCGCTCGGTCACGTGGAACTTCCCGAACCCGGAGAAGTTGACCTCGCCACCGCGCTTCAGCGTCTCCTGAATGGTGTCGATGACCGCATCGACGGCCTTGCTGGCATCGGTCTTGGCAAGCCCGGCCTTCTGGGCGATGTGGTCGACGAACTCGGACTTGGTCACGGCTGGTGCTCCTCCTTCGGAGTGATGTGGCGAGCAGCGGTCGAAGCTAACAGCGTCAGCGGACGCCGCTCGCGATGGCAACGCGGGTTTTCGCGCTGTTTGCGGGTTTCGCGGCGGCGATGATGGCGCCCCCGCCGGACGGCTGTCGGGCCGGCACAGCACAATGGGTCCCGTGCCCCTGCCCCGAATCGCCTGGCTCGTCACCGTAGCCGTTGCCGTCCTGACGGGCCTGATCGTGCTCGTGAACGGCTACACCGGCTACGCCGTGCTCTCGTTCGTCGTGGCCGCCTCGGCGGCGATCAACCTCCGCTGAGCGGCGCGTCGCCGGGGGCGCCGGGCGGGCGCAGCTCGGTCCCCGGGCGGACGCGGTCGGCGGGCTCGATGTGGATGAGGACGTCGGCGTCGCCGAGGCGGTCGCGGATCGCGTCCTGGAGGCGGTGGGCGGTCTCGTGGGCCTCCTCGAGCGTCGCCCCGGCGTAGAACTGGACGTGCATGTCGACGAGCCGGCGCGTCCCGGCCCGCCGGGCGCGCAGCTGGTGGAAGCCGACGACCCCGCGCGGCGCGAACGAGACGACGGTCTCGCGGATGACCGCAAGCTCCGCCTCGGGCAGCGCCTCGTCGACGAGCACGCGCCCGGAGCGCATGAGCAGCCGCACGCCGGTGCCGACGACCGCGCCCGCGACAAGGAGCGCGACGACCGGGTCCAGCCAGCCGGCGCCGGTGACCTGGACGAGCACGAGCCCGACGAGGACGCCGACCGAGGTGAGCGCGTCGGTGCGCAGGTGGGCGGCGTCGCCCTCGAGCGCGGGCGAGCCGGTCTCGCGCGCCCGCCGCGCGAGGACGGCGGAGACGGCGAGGTTGACGACGATCGTCAGCGCGATGATCGCGATGCCGAAGCCGAGCCGCTCGACCTCGCCGCCGCCGACCAGGCGCCGCACGGCCTCGACGGCGATGACGCCCGAGCCGACGAGGATGAGGACGCCCTCGACGGCGGCGGCGACGTTCTCGATCTTGTGGTGGCCGTAGGGGTGGTTCTCGTCGGCGGGCTCGTCGGCCTTGCGGACCGAGACGTAGGCGACGACCGAGGCGACGAGGTCGATGACCGACTGCATCGCCTCGGCCAGCAGCGCGACCGACCCGGTGACGATCCCGGCGACGAACTTCAGCGCGATGAGCAGGAGGTTCGAGGCGACCGACAGCGACGCCGCCCGGCGCTTGACCTCCGGCTGCGGCGGGCGGCGGAGGGCGGGCGCGGCCGGCTCGGGCGTCACGTCCCCAGCCAGGACCGCAGCGCGCGCACGGCCCGCCCCCGGTGGCTGATCGCGTCCTTCTCGGCCGGGCTGAGCTCCGCCATCGTGCGGTCCGGGTGCTCGTCGGGCACGAACGCCGGGTCGTAGCCGAAGCCGCCGGTGCCGCGCGGCTCGGCGGCGAGCGTGCCGGTGCAGCGGCCCTCGAAGACCTCCTCGATCCCGCGCTCGGGGTCGACGTAGGCCATCGCGCAGACGTAGGCCAGCGGGCTGCCCGCCGGCGCCTCGCGCAGGAGCCTGGCCAGGTTCTCCTCGTCGGTGGCGTCCTCGCCGGCGTAGCGGGCCGAGCGCACGCCGGGGGCGCCGCCGA
Organism: Solirubrobacteraceae bacterium; assembly: GCA_019683665.1. Lineage (GTDB taxonomy): Bacteria > Actinomycetota > Thermoleophilia > Solirubrobacterales > Solirubrobacteraceae > Capillimicrobium. Next base: position 1,916 of record JADGIB010000298.1, on the reverse strand, counting down.
GCGCCTCCGCCTCGATGCCGGAGTCGTCGGCGATCGCGACGCGGCCGGTGGCCGCGGCGGCCGCGCGCGCCTTGCCGAGCGCGTTCTCGGCGAACGTCTCCCCCGTCTCCGGCGGCAGCTCGATGCCGTCGGGCAGCGGGTCGATCCCGACCGGGGCCAGGAGCGCCTCCAGCTCGCGCACCTTGTGCCGGTTGCGCGTGGCCAGCAGCAGTCGCACCGGCCCGCTCAGGCGCTCGCCGCGGCGGCGGCCGCGACCGCGTCGGCCTGGACCGTGCGCAGCTGCTCGATGCCGGCGGCGGCCAGCGCGAGCAGCTCGTCGAGGTGGGCGCGCGAGAGCGGCGTGCGCTCGGCCGTCGCCTGGACCTCGACGAGCCCGCCCTCGCCGGTCATGACGACGTTGGCGTCGACCTCGGCCGTCGAGTCCTCGGCGTAGTCGAGGTCGAGGACCGCGGTGCCGTCGACGATCCCGCAGGAGACGGCGGCGACCGAGCCGGTGAGCGGCGAGCGCTCGATGAGGCCCTCGTCGAGGAGCCGGCGCACGGCCAGCTCGAGCGCGACGTAGGCGCCGGTGATCGACGCGCAGCGGGTGCCGCCGTCGGCGGTGAGCACGTCGCAGTCGATCCAGACCGTGCGCTCGCCGAGCGCCTCGAAGTCGACGACGCCGCGCAGCGAGCGGCCGATGAGGCGCTGGATCTCGACGGTGCGGCCGTCCGGGCGGCCCTTCGACACGTCGCGCTTCCTGCGCTCGCCGGTGGACGCGGGGAGCATCCCGTACTCGGCGGTGACCCAGCCGCGCCCCTCCCCCGCCATCCAGCGCGGAACGGACTCGTCGACGGACGCGGTGCAGATGACCCGCGTCTCGCCCTGGACGATCAGCGCGGACCCGGTCGCGGTGGGGACGAAGCCGGGCTCGATGTGGGTGGGGCGCAGCGCATCGGGCGCGCGGCCGTACGACCGTGGGCTCATGGGTCCCATGTTCCCAGACCTCCGGCCGCGCGCCCCGGCGCCCTACTTGCCGCCGCCCGAGCCCCCGACGCCCTCGATCGCGTGCTCGAGCTTGCCGACGATCGTCCGGCCGAGCCCGTCGCCCTTGAACGTGCTGCCGAACAGGACGACGGCCCCGATCACGCCGGCGATCAGCAGGATCAGCCCGACGTACTCGACCGTCCCCTGGCCGCGCTCGCCGCGCAGCCGCAGCAGCAGCGCGTGCGCGCCGCCCATCCACCGGTACCCCATCTCGACCTCCTGTGCGGGTTGCCTTCGACGCCTGCGATGCTCCAGGCCCCCGTGTCACAGCGCTACACCAGTTCGCGACGGAACCGCTGCGGATGCGCGCCCTGATCGTGTCGAACATGCGGCCCGACGCCGCCCACCCCGGCCGCGGGAGCTTCGTCCGCGACCAGGCCGCCGCGCTGCGGCGCCTGCCCGGCCTGGAGGTCGACCTCATCGAGGAGGCGCCCGGCGTCCTCGGCTACCTGCGCCTGGCCGCCCGGCTCGCGCGCCGGCGGCGCCGCTACGACGTCGTCCACGCGCACTTCGGCCTGACCGCCTGGCCGGCGCTCGCCGCCCGCGCCCGGCGCCGCGCGGTCACGCTCCACGGCACCGACGTGCGCCACCCCCGCAGCGGGCGGCTGACGCGGGCGGTCCTGCCGCGCTACGACCTCGTCGCCGCCGCGTCGGAGGCGCTCGCGCGCGAGCTGGCGGTCGGCGGCGCGCGCGACGTGCGCGTCCTGCCCTGCGGCGTCGACCTCGAGCGCCTGCGCCCGGTCCCGCGCGCCGAGGCCCGCCGGCGGCTGGGGCGCGACCCCGGCGCGCCGTTCCTGCTGCTGCCCGCCGACCCGGCCCGCGCGGTCAAGCGCGCCGCCCGCGCCCGCGCGCTGGCCGCCGCCGCCGGGGTCCCGCTCGTCACGCTCGGG
>JADGIB010000297.1 GCA_019683665.1 Solirubrobacteraceae bacterium | reverse complement strand
GCTGCGCGCCGTGGACGAGCCGCTGACCCGCCGCGAGCTCGCCGGCCGCCTCGCGGCCGGCGGGGCCGCGCTCGCCCTGCCCGGCTGGCTGCTGGCGGGCGAGGCGGGCGCCGCGCGGCTGAGCCCGGCCCTGCGCGAGCTGCGCCGCCGGGTCAAGGGCCCGCTGCTCGTCCCGCGCGACTCGGCCGGGCTCGTGTTCAACGCCCGCTACGCCGGCGTGCGCCCGCTCGCCGTCGTCCAGGCGGCCCGCGCCGCCGACGTCCAGGCGTGCGTGCGCTGGGCCGCCCGCCGCGGCGTGCCGATCCGGGCGCGCTCGGGCGGGCACTCCTACGCCGGCTACAGCACGGTCGCCGGCGGGCTCGTCGTCGACCTGCGCCGCCTCGACGCGGTCTCGCTCAGCGGCGGGACCGTGACCGCCGGGGCCGGCACGCACCTCGTCGACCTGTACGCCGCGCTGGCGCGCCGCGGCGCGACGGTCCCGGGCGGGACGTGCCCGACCGTCGCGCTGGGCGGCCTCGCGCTCGGCGGCGGGATGGGCATGGCGGGCCGGCGCTTCGGCCTCACGTGCGACAACGTCACCGCGATGGAGATCGTCACCGCCGACGGGCGCGTGCGCTGGATCGACCACGACAGCGACCCGGACCTGTTCTGGGCCTGCCGCGGCGGCGGGGGCGGCAACTTCGGGATCGTCACCCGCCTGCGGCTGCGCGCGCGGCGGGCGTCGAGCGCGTCCTGGTTCCGGGTCACCTGGCCGCGGTCGCAGGCGGAGGCCGCGCTCGCGGCCTGGCAGGCGTTCGCGCCCGAGGCGCCGCCGGAGCTGACGTCGATCATGTCGCTGGCCCGCGGCTCGGTCGCCGCCCAGGGCCAGTACTTCGGCTCGGCGTCGGCGCTGCGGCGGCTCGTGGCGCCGCTGCTGCGCGTCGACGGGGCGAGCCTCAGCGTCGGCACGTCCGGCTACCTCGCGCTCATGCAGCGCTGGGCGGGCTGCGCCGGCGAGTCGCTCGGCCACTGCGCGACGTGGGACCCGCAGGCGTTCGCGGCCGGCTCCGACTACGTCGCGACCCCGCTCGGCCCCGCCGGCCGGCGCGCCGCGGTCGCCGCCGCCTCCAGCGGCGGCGGGGCGCGCCGGCGCGCCCCCGGCCGCCGCGCACGCCGGCGCCCCCCCGCGGGGCCCCGGGGGCGGGCGGGCCGGGGGGGCCGCCGCCCCCCGGGGGGGCGGGACGCTCCTGCTCGACGCCTACGGCGGCGCGATCAACCGCGTCCCGCCGGGCGCGACCGCGTTCGTCCACCGCGACCAGCTCTTCTGCATCCAGTACTACTCCGGCTCGGCCGACCGCGCCTGGGTCGCGGCGGCGCGCCGCGCGATGCGCCCGTACACGTCGGGCCAGAGCTACCAGAACTACATCGACCCCGACCAGGCGAACTGGCGCACCGCCTACTACGGCGCGAACTGGTCGCGCCTGCAGGCGGTGAAGGCCCACTACGACCCGGACGGGCTCTTCCGCTTCCCGCAGGCGATCACGCCGTGAGCAGCGCGGCCTCGGCGACGACGCCGTCGGCCATCGCCTGCAGGTTCTCGACGATCCCCGGGTCGGCGCAGAAGCCGAAGCACAGCAGCCCCGCGACCGACACGACCGCGACGCGCAGCGCGTGGCGCTCGCCGATCTCGGCGATCGAGTGCAGCGCGTCGACCGGCGCGCCGAGCACCGTCACCGGCCCGCGCGGCCCGGGGACGTTGGAGACGTTGAGGGCGAAGCGGCGGGGGCCGGCCTCGACCCGCTCGGCGAGCGCCCGCAGCCGCGGCGAGATCGCGCCGAGGTCGCGCAGGAGCGCGTCCATCGTCTCGGCGTCGTGGCCGGCCTTGCGCTCGGCGGTCTCGGCGCGGACGATCCGCAGCCGCCGCACCGGGTCGGGCTCGTCGAGGGGCAGCGCGACGGCGAAGAACGCGTCGCGGTTGCCCTCGAGGTCGCCCTCGTGGTGGAGGCTGACCGGGACGCGCACCCGCACCTCGCCGGGGCGGCCGCGGTGGGCGAGGACCCAGCGGCGCAGCGCCCCGGCGACGATCGCCAGGACCGCGTCGTTGACCGTCGCGCCGGCCTGCTCGCGGGCGGCGTCGTGGAGCGGGCCCAGCTCGACGCGGGCGAAGGCGATCTCGCGGCGGGACCCGACGTGCCCGTCGAACGGCGACCGCTCGCGCGAGCGCGAGAACTCGCGGGCCAGGAAGCCGGCGAGGCGGCGGCGCCGGCGCGCGTCGTCGGCGGCGTGCTCGGCCCGCCGCTGGGCGGGGGCGGGCGGCGGCGCCGCGCCGGCCGCGTCCCACAGGACGGCCCGGGCGAAGCGCATCGTCGTCGTCCCGTCGGCGAGCGCGTGGTGGACGCGCCCGACGAGCGCGGCGCCGTCGCGGTAGGGGACCGCGTCGATCTGCCACAGCGGCCGGCCGCGGTCGAGCCGCTGCGCGAACAGGCGCGCGACCTCCGCGCGCAGCCCCGCCTCGTCGAGCGGCGCGTCGACGGCGACCGCGGTCACGTGGCGCTCGAGGTCGACCGGCCCCGCGACCCAGGTCGGCGCGTCCGCCGGCCCGCCGAGCCGCCAGCGCAGCGGCGGCGCCGCGTCGAGGCGGGCGCCGATCGCGGCGCGCAGCGCGCCGACGTCCGGGGCGGTGCGGCCCATGAGCACGACCTTGCAGGTGTGGCCGGCGATCGTCGGACCCTCCAGGTCCAGGATCGCCCGGTCCTCGGGGCCGAGCGGGATGGGGCCGTCCATGGCCGGCGGAACCCTACGGCACCCGGGCGGCGATCGCATCCGCCAGGCGCTCGGGGGCGTGCGGCGCCTGGTCGAGGAAGAGCGACGGCTCGGTCAGCTCGACCTCGATGACGAGCGGCGACCCGTCGGGGCCGGGCACGAGGTCGACGCGGGCGTAGAGGAGCTCGGGCTCGCCGGCCAGCAGCTCGCCGACGGCGGCCAGGACGCGGTCGCCGGTCTCGCGCTCGGCCGCCGACGGCTCGCGCGGCGAGATGTCCTCGGTCACGAACAGGTCGCTGGAGGCCGGGGCGCCCGGGGCCAGCAGCGGCCCCTTGCGGATCGCGTGCGAGTAGCGCCCGCCGAGGTAGAGGAGCGCGGTCTCGCCGGCGGTGTCGACGCCGCGCAGGTACGGCTGGACCATCGCCGTGCGCCCGGCCGCGTGCAGGTAGGCGACGTGCGCGGCGACCTCGTCGGGGCGCTCGGCCGCGTGGCGGCGCGTGTCGCGCGAGCCGGCCGACACCGTCGGCTTGACGACGAGCTCGGGCGCCTCGGGCGTCGTCAGCGGCTCGCCGGGCGCGACGAACGTCGTCGGGATGACCGGCAGGCCGAGGTCGGCCAGCTCGGCCAGGTAGCGCTTGTCGGTGTTCCAGGCCAGGACGCCGGGCGCGTTCAGCAGCCGCGGCACCGACCGCGCCCAGGCCAGGAAGGCATCGCGCCGGTCGACGTAGTCCCACGTGCCGCGCACGACGACGAGGTCGAACGCGGCCCAGTCCACCGCCGGGTCGTCCCAGACGGCGGGCACGGCCTCGATCCCCCGCGCGGCGAGGGGCTCGATGACGAGGCGCTCGGCGGCGTCGAGCCGCGGCAGCGCCCTGCAGCTGGCGAGGGCGACCCGGCTCAGACCGACGGGTGCTGCCGCTCGTACTCGAGGTTGTCCTGCCGCTCGGCGGCCACCTGGGCGGCGATGAGGGCGCCGATCGCGTTGACGAGGAGCGGGAGCCCGATGAAGAAGACCCCGAGGAGCCCCAGGGTCATGGCGACGGCTTGGCTGGCGGCGAACATCGCCGTGGATCGTACCGGGCGCGGCGGCCGGGCGCCCGCTCGCCGGTCAGGACCCGGTGTCGATCCCGGAGGCGAGCGTGACGGCGAGCAGGATCCCGTAGACGACGAGCGACGTCGCCCCGATCCACAGCGCCGCCTCGGCGCGGCCGCGCCCGCCGATCCGCCCCGCGCTGGCGTCGATCTCGCGCTTGGCCTGCTGGGCGTAGACCATCGCGAGGACCGACAGGACGATCGGGCAGATCAGCCAGGACACGATGCCGAGCACGA
>JADGIB010000296.1 GCA_019683665.1 Solirubrobacteraceae bacterium | reverse complement strand
CTCGCCGCGCTCGCCCGCGAGGCGCCCGCGCTGGCCCCCGACCCGGCCGCGCTCGCCGAGCAGCTCGCCGACGTCCCCGTCGAGATCGGCGACCCGCCCGGCCCCGGCCGCGTCACCGTCACCGACCCGCTCGCGCTGCGCGCCCGCCGCGTCCGCGCGCTCATCCTCGCCGGCCTGCAGGAGGGGGTGTTCCCGCGCCCCGCCCGGCCCGAGCCGTTCCTCACCGAGGGCGAGCGCAACGAGCTCGCCCGCGCCTCCGGGATCGTGCTCGCCCACCACGAGGACCCGCTCGCCGTCGAGCGCTACCTGTTCTACGCCGCCGTCTCGCGCCCGACCGAGCGGCTCGTGCTCGCCACCCGCACCGCCGACGACGACGGCGACCCGGCGATCCCGTCGTTCTTCCTCGACGACGTCCGCGACGTGCTCGGCCCGCTGCCGGTGCGCCACCGCCCGCTCGGCGCCGTCGGCTGGGACGGCGAGCCGCCGACCCCGCGCGCCGCCGCCCGCGCCGCCGCGGCGGCGGGCCCGTCGCGCCCGGCGCCCCCGATCGGGCCGCTGCGCGGCGAGGCCGCCCTGCGGGCGCTGCGGGCCCGCCCCGCCTGGTCGGCGTCGGCGCTGGAGAGCTGGGCCGGCTGCCCGGTGAGGTGGTTCGTCGAGCGCCACCTCGGCCTCGGCGACCTCGAGCCCGACCCGGAGCCGATCCTGCGCGGCTCGGTCGCCCACGCCGCCCTGGAGCGCACGCTGCGCGAGCTGCGCGCCCGGACCGGCTCGGCGAAGGTCCGCCCGCAGACGCTGCCCCGGGCGCGCGAGATCCTGCGCGACGCGATCGCCGAGGCAGCGGCGCGCACGCCGCTGTCGGCCAGCCCCGAGCGGCTCGCCGCCGCCCGCCGCCGCCTCGAGGCCGACCTCGAGCGCTACCTCGAGGCCGCCGCCCACGACGGCAGCGCCTACGAGCCGGCGCACCTCGAGGTCGGCTTCGGCTTCGAGCCCGGCGACGAGCACGCCGACGAGCCGCCCGCGGCCGGCCCCCGCCTCCCGGCGCTCGAGCTGGCCGCCCCCGACGGACCGCTGCGCCTGCGCGGGCGGATCGACCGCGTCGACGTCGACCCGGCCGGCCGGCGCGTCCAGGTCGTCGACTACAAGACCGGCCGCGTCGTCGCGGGGGCGCGCTGGCTCGAGGACCGCGCCTTCCAGGCCGCCGTCTACCTGCGGGCGGCCGCCGACCACCTCGGCCTCGAGCCCGTCGGCGCCTTCTACCAGCCGCTGTCGGGGCCCGACCTGCGCCGCCGCGGGCTCATCGCCGACGACGCCGACCCCGACCTCGACGCGGTCGGCACCGACCGCCGGCCCGCCGAGGAGCTGCGCGCGACGCTCGACGCCGTCCTCGACGCCGTCGCCGCGGCGGCGGCCGAGGCCCGCGCCGGCGGGCTGGAGCCGCGCCCGCAGACGTGCACGCCGCGCGGCGCCTGCGCCTACCCGGGGATCTGCCGCTGCGAGGCCGGCTGACGATGACGCTCTTCGACCCCGACACGCTCGCGACGCCCGACGCGCCCGCCCCGCCCGCCGACCCGGGCGGCTCGCGCCCGTTCACGCCCGACCAGGCCGCCGCGATCGCCCAGCGCGAGCACTCGCTGCTGCTGTCGGCCGCGGCCGGGTCGGGGAAGACGTCGGTCCTCGTCGAGCGCTTCGTCCGCGCCGTCCTCGACGACGAGATCGACCCGACGCGGATCCTGGCGATCACGTTCACCGACAAGGCGGCCGGCGAGCTGCGCGAGCGCATCCGGCGCCGCTTCGCCGAGCTCGGCACCCCCGCCGCCCGCGCCGCCGCCCGGGCGACCGAGGGCGCGTTCGTCTCGACGATCCACGGGTTCTGCTCGCGCCTGCTGCGCGCCCACCCGCTCGCCGCCGGCCTCGACCCGGGCTTCGCCGTCCTCGACGAGCCCCGCGCCCAGCGGCTGCGCGAGATCGCCTTCGCAGCCGCGCTGCGCGGCTTCCTCGCCGACGGCGGCCGCGAGGCGCTCGACGTCGTCGCCGCCTACGGCGCCGACCAGCTCGGGCGCGTCATCCCCGCCGTCCACGACGAGCTGCGCAGCCGCGGGCAGGCGGCGCCGCGCCTGCCCGCCGTCGAGCCCCGCCCGGCCCCCGACGCCGAGCGCACCGCGCTGGCCGCCGCCCGCGCCGCCCTCGCCGCCGAGCTCGCCCAGGCCCGCGACGGCCGGCTCGTCGACGAGGCCCGCGCCGCGCTCGACCGCTGCGAGCGCCTCCTCGAGGACCTCGACCACGGGATCGTGCCTTGGCCGGGGCGGATGGAGGCGCTGAAGATCGCCTGCGGGCGGACGGCCGCGCTCGACACCCCGGCCTGCCACGCCTACGTCGAGGCCCGCGACGCCTACGAGCGCGCCTGCGCCGACCACCACGCCGCCCGCCACGTCGCCCTCCTCGACGACCTCCTCGCCCGCTTCGGCGCCGCCTACGCCGAGGCGAAGGCGGCGCGCGGCGTCCTCGACTTCGACGACCTCGAGCTGCGCGCCCGCGACCTCCTGCGCGACCACCCGTCGGTCCGCGCCGCCTGGCGCGAGCGGTTCGCGCTCATCATGGTCGACGAGTTCCAGGACACGAACCGCCGCCAGCTCGAGGTGCTCGCCGCGCTCGAGGACGACCAGCTCTTCAGCGTCGGCGACGAGTTCCAGTCGATCTACGGGTTCCGCCACGCGGACGTGTCGATCTTCCGCGAGCGTCGCGACGCGCTCGCCGCCCGCGGCCTCGCGCTGCGCCTGGAGGAGAGCTTCCGCTGCGACCCGGAGATCCTCGCCGCCGTCAACGCCGCGTTCCAGCCCCGCTTCGGCGAGCACTTCGCCCCGCTGCGCTCCCCGCGGCGGCGCGCCGTCGTCCCGGGCGCCGAGCCGCGCGTCGAGCTGCTCGTCACCGCCGGCGACGGCTGGGAGGGCGACGACGACGGGACGCCGCCGGTGGACCTCGGCGACTCGCTGCCGCCGGTCGCCGCCTGGCGGAAGGCGGAGGCGCGGCTGCTGGCCCAGCGCCTGCGCGAGCTCGTCGACGCCGGCGAGCCGCCCGGCGAGATCGCCGTCCTCGTGCGCGCGTCGGCGTCGATGCCGGTGCTCGAGCGGGCGCTCGCCGACGTCGGGCTGCCGACGCTGGCGACCGCCGGGCGCGGGTTCTGGAGCCGCCAGGAGGTGCTCGACCTCATGGGCTACCTCGCCGTGCTCGCCAACCCGCTCGACGAGGTCGCGCTGCTGACCGTCCTCGGCTCCCCGCTGTGCGGGGTGAGCGCCGACACGCTCGCGCTGCTCGTCGGCGCCGCCCGCGCCGCCCGCCGGGACGTGTGGGACGTCCTGCGCGAGGGCGGCCCGCCCGAGGCCGACCCGGGCGACCGCGAGCGCCTGGCGCGCTTCGCCGCCTTCGCCGCCGCCGAGCGGGCGGCGCTGCCGCGCCGGCGCCTGGACGAGCTGCTGGAGCGGGCGATCGCCGCCGCCGGCTACGACGTCGCGATCCTCGGCCTGGCCGGCGGCACCCGGCGCCTGGCCAACGTCGACAAGCTCCTGCGGCTGGCCCGCGGGTTCGAGGCGGCCGAGGGACGCGACCTGCGCGCGTTCGTCGACCACGCCGCCGCGCTCGAGCAGGCCGACAAGCGCGAGCCGGAGGCGGCGGTCGAGGACCCCGACCTCGACGCGGTGCGGCTCATGACGATCCACGCGGCCAAGGGCCTGGAGTTCGGCGTCGTCGCCGTCGCCGACCTCGGTCGGCGGCCGAACGCGTCGGGCGCGCCGCTGCAGACCGACGGCGAGCGCGTCGGGCTGCGCCTCACGCTGCTCGACGGGGCGCGGGGCGTCCCGGCGCTCGACTTCGCCGCGCTCGACGAGGAGCGCCGGGCGCGCGAGGCGGCCGAGGAGGAGCGGATCCTCTACGTCGCGCTCACGCGGGCCAAGCGGCGGCTGCTGCTCAGCGGCGGCGCGCCGCGCTTCGCCCCGGGCGCGGCCGCCCCGATCAACTGGCTCGGCCCGGCGCTCGTGCCCGACCTCGAGCAGCGCTTCGCGGCCGCGCTCGGCGGCGGGGAGGCGGGGGA
>JADGIB010000295.1 GCA_019683665.1 Solirubrobacteraceae bacterium | reverse complement strand
AGCTCGACCGGCTCGGGCTCGGAGCCGAGGACGGGGGCGGGGTAGTAGACCTCGAGCACGTCGCCGGTGGCGGTGTCGATCGTGGCGAGGCCGATGGCGGAAGCGGAGCGGGACATCGCCTCGGGACCTTAGCCCGCGCGCAGGAGCGCGGCCGCGCGCTCGCACTGCTCGAGCGTCGGGACGAGCGCGACCCGGACGTGGCCCTCGCCGCCCGGCCCGAGGTAGGAGCCGGGGGCGACGAGGACCCCGCGCTCCAGCCAGCGGGTCGCGAACGCCTCGTCGTCGCCGCCGGGCACCGCGAGCCACAGGAAGAACGAGCCGGGCCCGCCGACGAGCTGCAGCCCGGCCGCCTGAAGCGCGGGCAGCAGGACGTCGCGCTTGGCCGCGTAGCGGGCGCGCGTGCGGGCGACGTGCTCGTCGTCGCTCCAGGCGGCGATCGACGCGTGCTGGACGAAGCGCTGCGGCGCGGTGCCGACGTTCGGCCGGTGGCGCTTGAGCAGCGCGACCAGCTCCGGGTCGCCGGCGACGAAGCCGGAGCGGTAGCCGGGCATCGACGAGCGCTTGGACAGCGAGTGGAACGACAGGACGTTGCGGCGGTCGGCGAGCTGGAGCGCGGACGCGGGCGGGTCGCCGTCGAGCCACAGCTCGACGTAGGCCTCGTCGACGGCGAGGATCGCGCCGGCGTCGCGGCAGCGGGCGGCCGCCTCCTCGAGGTAGCCCAGCGGCGCGACCGCCCCGGTCGGGTTGGCCGGCGTGGCGATCCACAGGATCGCCAGGCGCTCCCAGGGGACCGCGTCGAGGTCGGGCAGCCAGCCGCCGGCCGCGTCGGTGCGCAGCGACGCCACCTCGACGCCGGCGACCGCGGCCGAGCGGGCCGGGACCGGGTAGCCGGGGGTGGCGACCGCGAGCGCCTCGCCCGGGCGCGCCGCGACCTGCGTGAGCCCGTAGATCGCCTCCTTGGAGCCGTAGGTCGGGACGACCTCGGTGGCCGGGTCGACGCGCGCGCCGAACCGGCGCCGCACCCAGCCGGCGATCGCCTCGCGCAGCTCGGGCATCCCGACCGCGAGCGGGTACGGCGCGACCGGCTCGGCCTCGACCGCCTCGCACAGCGCCCGGCGGATGAAGGCCGGGGTCTCCTCGCGCGGCTCGCCGACCCCGAAGTCGATGACCTCGACGCCGCGCGCCTCGACGCGCGCGCGGGCCTCGCCGAGGCGCACGAACGGGTAGGTGGCCATCTGCGCGACCGCCGGGTTCAGCGACACAGCAGGCGCTCCAGCACCTCGTGGGCGGTCACGAGCGCGCCCACCTCGACCTGCTCGTCGGCCCGGTGGGCGAACGCCGGGTCGCCGGGGCCGAAGTTCACCGCGTCGACGCCGGCGAGCCCGAACTCGGCGACCGGCGTCCACGCCTGCTTGGCCTCGACCGGCCCGGCGCCGGCGGCCGCGAGCGCGTCGACGAGCGGGTTGCCCTCCGGGACCGGGCCGGACGGGGCGTGGCCGACGATCTCGACCGTCCCGTACGGCTCGCACCACCCGCGCAGCCGCGCCTCGGCGGCGTCGGGGGCGAGGCCGGGCGGGTAGCGGTAGTTGACGTGCGCGACCGCCTCGCCCGGCACGACGTTCTGGGCGATCCCGCCGGAGATCGTCGTCACCGACACGACCTCGCGGTACTCAAGGCCGCCGACCTCGTGGACGGTCCACGGCACGCGGGCGAGCGCGCCGATGCCCTCGGCGGCGCGGTGGATCGCGTTGTCGGCCAGCCACGGCCGCGCCGAGTGGCCGGCCCGCCCGTGGAACGTCCACGTCGCGTTCAGGTTGCCCAGGCAGCCGAGCTGGATCGCGTTCGCGGTCGGCTCCATGACGATCGCCAGGTCGGCGGTCCGCAGCCCCGGCTCGCGGGCCAGCAGCGGCGTCAGCGCCCCCTCGGAGACCGGCAGCTCCTCGCGCCCGAACCAGACGAACCCGACGTCGAGCGCGGTCGGGCGCCCGGCGAGCGCGATCGCCAGCTCGACCATCACCGCGACGGCGCCCTTCATGTCGGCGGCGCCGAGCCCGTGGACGACCCCGTCCTCGACGCGGCCGGGGAGGTTGCCCTGCGCGGGGACGGTGTCGAGATGGCCGGCGAGGAGGACGAGCGGCCGGTCGCCGCGCGCCGTCGTCCCGGCCAGCACGCACGTGTCGCCGGCGTCGCGGGCGGGGACGCCGGCGTCGCGCAGCACGCCGAGGACGTGGGCGGCGAGCTCGGCCTCGCCGCGCGACTCCGAGCGGATGTCGACGAGCTCGAGCGCGCGCCGGGCGAGGCGATCGGCGAGGGTGGAGGCGGGCACGGCGCCGAAGGCTATCCCCGGCCCTAGACTGGGGGAGGATGGAACGCGGCCGACACGGGCGCACGACGCCCACGCGCAGCGGCGACGGCGCCCGCCCGGGACGCGCGCGGCAGCGTGCGCTCATGATCGCGGCGCTCCCCGAGGGCGACGACCTCACCGAGCTGCGCGAGCTGCTGCGGACCGCGGGGGTCGCCGTCGTCGGCCAGGAGGTCCAGCACCGCGAGCAGCCGCACCCGAACACCTACCTCGGCCGCGGCAAGCTCGAGGAGGTCAAGGCCGCGATCAAGCGCCTGGACGCGAACGTCGTCGCCTGCGACGACGAGCTCACCCCGCGCCAGGAGCGCAACCTGGAGAAGGAGCTCGGGGTCGCGGTCGTCGACCGGACCGCGATCATCCTCGGGATCTTCGCCGACCACGCGAACTCGGCCGAGGGCAAGCTCCAGGTCGAGCTGGCCCAGCTCCAGTACAACATGGCCCGGATGCGCGGCCTGTGGACGCACCTCGAGCGTCTCAGCGCCGCCGGCGGCGGCACGCTCACCCGAGGCCCGGGCGAGACGCAGATCGAGACCGACCGCCGGCTGGCCCGCAACCGGATCACCGCGCTGCGCCGGCGGCTGGCCGAGGTCAAGCGCGACCGCGCGACGATGCGCGCCGAGCGCGACCGCGCCCACATCCCGCAGGTCGCGCTGGCCGGCTACACGAACGCGGGCAAGTCGACGCTGCTGAACGCGCTCACCGGCGCCGAGGTCGCCGTCCGCGACCGGCTGTTCCACACGCTGGACCCGACGACGCGCAGCATGGAGATCTCCGGCCGCCGCTACCTCGTGACCGACACCGTCGGGTTCATCCGCAAGCTGCCCCACCAGCTCGTCGAGGCGTTCGGCGCCACGCTCGACGAGACGCGCCTGGCCGACCTCATCCTCCACGTCGTCGACGCCTCCGCGCCCGAGGAGGAGATGACCGAGATGCTGCGCGCGGTCGACGACGTGCTCGAGGAGATCGGCGCCGGCGCGCGCCCGCGCCTGCTCGTCCTCAACAAGGCCGACGCGCTCGACGCGGAGCGCCGCCGCGAGCTCGCGTTCCGCCACCCCGACGGGATCCTCGTCAGCGCCGTCACCGGCGAGGGCCTCGACGAGCTGCGCGACCGCATCGAGGACGAGTTCTCGCGCACGCTGCGGCGCATCGAGGTGCTCGTGCCCTACGCCGAGGGCGGGCGCCTGGCCGAGCTGCACGAGGTCGCCGGTGACCTCGAGCGCGAGGACACCGCCGAGGGCGTCCGCATCCGCGCCTCGGTCCCGCCCGTCGTCGCCGACCGGTTCGCCGCCTACCGCGCATGAGGCTGGCCGTCCGGCGGCTGCGCGACGACGCGCGCCTTCCGACCCGCGCCCACGACGACGACGCCGGGCTCGACCTGTACGCGGTCGAGGGGGTGACGATCGGCCCCGGCGAGCGGGCGCTCGTCGCGACCGGGGTCGCGATCGAGCTGCCCGAGCGCCACGCCGGGCTCGTCGTCCCGCGCTCCGGCCTCGCCGTCCGCCACGGGATCTCGGTCGTCAACGCGCCCGGGCTCATCGACCCCGGCTACCGCGGCGAGGTGAAGGTCATCCTCCTGAACACCGACCGCCGCGAGCCGTTCACGGTCGCGCCCGGCGACCGCATCGCCCAGCTCGTCGTCACCCGCGTCGAGACGCCCGACGTCGTCGAGGTGGCCGAGCTGGAGCCGAGCCGCCGCGGCGACGGCGGCTTCGGCTCCTCGGGGCGCTAGG
>JADGIB010000294.1 GCA_019683665.1 Solirubrobacteraceae bacterium | reverse complement strand
GCTAGCGCCGGTTTCGTACCGGCGGTCGAGCGAGGTTCCGACCGCCGGTCGGTGGGAGCGGGGCGCCCGCGGGCGTACCTTCCCGGCCATGCACTCGATCACCCGCAACGGACGTCCGGCAGGTCTCTCCTCCTCCGGTCGGGGTGACGTGTGCGCTTGGCGTGGCGACGGCCTGACCCACCGTCGCCGGCCACGGTGAGGGACCGGCCGGGGCGCTGAACGCCCGGGCGCTGGACGGGACAGCCAGCGTCCGGGCGGCCCCGGCCGGGATCACCGTCCCGGCCGTGGGATGATCCCGCGGCGATGCTGCTGGCGATCGACCAGGGAACAACCGCGACGACCTGCCTCGTCGTCGACGAGACCGGCGAGCCGATCGGGCGCGCGAGCCGCGAGTTCGGCCAGCACTTCCCGCGGCCCGGCTGGGTCGAGCACGACCTCGCCGAGATCTGGGCGGTGACGCGCGCCGTCGCCGACGAGGCGCTCGCCGACGCCGGCGTCGCCGAGGCCGAGCTCGACGGGATCGGGATCACCAACCAGCGCGAGACGATCTGCGTCTGGGACCCGGCGACCGGCGAGCCGCTGCACCGCGCCATCGTCTGGCAGGACCGCCGCACCGCCGCGCGCTGCGACGAGCTGCGCTCGGCCGGCTACGAGCCGCTCGTGCGCGAGCGCACCGGCCTCGTCCTCGACCCGTACTTCTCGGCCACGAAGATCGAGTGGCTGCTGCGCCACGTCGACGGGCTCGCCCAGCGGGCGCGCGAGGGCCGCGCCGTGTTCGGCACCGTCGACGCCTGGATCGCCTACCAGCTCACCGGCGAGCTCGTGACCGACGCCTCGAACGCGTCGCGCACGCTCCTGTACGACATCCGCCGCGGCGCCTGGGACGAGGAGCTGTGCGACCTGTTCGGCGTCCCGGTGCGGGCGCTGCCCGAGGTGCGCCCGAGCGCGGGGGAGGTCGGCCGCACGGCGGCCGGCGTGCCGGTGGCCGGGATCGCCGGCGACCAGCAGGCCGCGCTCTTCGGGCAGGCCTGCCTGGAGCCGGGGCTGGGCAAGAACACGTACGGGACCGGCTCGTTCGTCCTCCTGAACGCCGGCACGCGGACCCCGCCCGCGCCGCAGGGCCTGCTCACGACCGTCGCCTGGCGGATCGGCGGCAACACGATGTACGCGCTGGAGGCGTCGATCTTCGTCACCGGCGCCGCCGTCCAGTGGCTGCGCGACGGGCTGGGCATCATCGGGCAGGCGTCCGACACCGAGGCGCTCGCCGCGTCGCTGGCCGGCAACGACGGCGTCTACTTCGTCCCGGCCCTCACCGGCCTCGGCTCGCCCCACTGGGACCCCTACGCGCGCGGCACGATCGTCGGCCTCACGCGCGGGACCGGCCGCGCCCACCTCGCCCGCGCCACGCTCGAGGCGATCGCCTACCAGGCCGTCGACGCGATCGAGGCGATGGAGGCCGTCGGGGCGCCGCGCCTCACCGCGCTGAAGGCCGACGGCGCCGCGACCGCGAACCGCTGGCTCATGCAGTTCCAGGCCGACGTCCTCGGCGTGCCGGTCGTCGTGCCCGAGGTCGCCGACACGACCGCGCTCGGCGCCGCGCTGCTGGCCGGGGTCGGCATCGGGATGTGGACGCTCGACGGCGTCCAGCGCGGCTGGCGCGAGCGCGAGCGCTACGAGCCGGCGATGGACGAGGCGCGGCGCCGGGAGCTGCTGGACGGCTGGCACCGGGCGCTCGAGCGCGTCGCCGGCGACCGGTAACCCGGTCGCGCCGGGCGGGTATCAGACGGCAGGATGGGCGAGGAGCGACTGTCCGGGCTGAAGGCGCAGGTCTACCGCGACCCCCGCCCGGCCGAGTACTTCCAGCGGTTCCACGAGCGGGCGCGCACGCGCGAGCCCGACGCGATCTACGAGATCGCCCGCGTCCTCGGCACGATCTGGTCCTACGCGCTGTTCCGGGCCCGCGCGATCGGCGCCGACAACGTCCCGGCGTCCGGGCCGGTGATCGTCGCCCCGAACCACTTCTCGTTCATGGACCACTTCTTCGTCGGGATGTTCATCCGCCGGCGCGTGCGGTTCATGGGGAAGTCGCAGCTGTTCACGCCGCCGATGCAGTGGATCTACGAGCACGGCGGCGCGTTCCCGGTCCGCCGCGGCCTGCGCGACGAGGAGGCGTTCGTCACCGCCGAGACGATCCTGGCCAGGGGCGGCTGCCTGACGATCTACCCGGAGGCCGGGCGCTCGCGGACCGGGCGCCTCGCGTCGAGCGCGAAGCCGGGCGTCGGGCGCCTCGCGCTGACGACCGGCGCCCCGGTCGTCCCGGTCGCGATCTTCGGCTCCCAGCGGGTGCGCAACTGGAAGCGGCTCCAGTTCCCGAAGGTGACCGTCCAGTACGGCGAGCCGCTGGCGTTCCCGGTCGAGGCCAACCCGCCGCGCGAGCGCCAGCAGGAGGTCGCCGACGAGATCTTCGCCCACATCCGCGAGCTCTACCACGGGCTCGAGGAGCACGGCCCGCGCAGCATCGCCCACCGGGTGCGCGAGCAGCAGCGGGCGCTGCGGCGCGCCCGGCGCCGGCGGACCGCGACCGCGGCCTGACGCGGGCCGGATTGGGACCCGTCCGGCTCGGGGAGGGGTCCCTGATGCTCGTCGACAGCGAGACCCTCGAAGAGGCCCTGACCGCCGACCTGGCGACGCTCGGCGACCGCCTCGGCGACGACGCGTTCGCCGCCGGCCTCTACCGGGCGCTGACCCGCAACGCGTGGGCGGGGCCCGTCGGCGGCCACCTCGTCCTCAGCTGGGCGCAGGCCGAGGCGCTCGTCAACGGCCTGCGCGCCCGGGCCGGGGCCGGGCCGCTCGCACTGGCCCAGACCGGCGGCGAGGGCGCGGTGTCGGACGCGGTCGGCGGCGCGCTCGGGCGGATGGGCTGGCACCACCGCCCGCTGAACGCCTCGGGCCGCGGGCGCTTCCGCCGCCCGCCGGCCGGCTAGCTGTAGACCGCGTCGAGCGTCGGCCACAGCCCGGCGTCGTGGCTGGGGATGACGATCGCGCCGGGCGTGCGCTCCAGGTAGGCGCGGATCTCCCCGACCGTGCGCCGGTAGAGGTGGTCGTCCTCGCACAGCAGCGGCAGCTCGCCGCCGGCGATCGCCTCGCGGCGGTGGACGGCGTCGCCGGCGAGCAGCAGCTCGCGGTCGTGGAGGCGGACGACCACCGACTGGTGGCCCGGCGTGTGGCCGGGGGTGAAGACGAGCCGGACCGACCCGTCGCCGAGCAGGTCGACCGCGCGGCCGAACGTCGCGAACGAGCCGACGTCCGGGTGCTCGTAGTCGACGGTGCGCCAGTCGACGGCGTGGTCGAACTGGCGGGCGCGGTAGCCCTTCGACAGGCCGTGGCGGGAGGCGGCCGCCCACTCGGCCGCCGACACGACGAACGTCGCCTGCGGGAACTGGGCGATGCCGCCGGCGTGGTCGTAGTGGAGGTGGGTCATGACGACGGCGGCGACCTCGCGGGGGTCGATCCCGAGCGCCTCGAGCTGGGCCGGGAGCGCCTGCTCGGGGCGCATCCGCACGTCGAGGACGCGCCCGAGGACCGGGCCGAGGCTGTCGGTCGGGTCGGTCGCCGCGCTCCCGTGCAGCCCGGTGTCGACGAGGATCGGGCCGGCGGTCGGGTGGTCGACCAGGAAGGCCGGGATCGGGCACGGGATCCAGCCCGAGCGGCGCCCGAGGAACCCGCGCGGCACCGCGAGCGGGCCGCTCGGCCGCGCCCAGAACGCGGGCGGGGCGAGGATCTCGCCGGTCAGCAGCGGGCGGACGCGGACGGTCGCGCCCGGCGACCCGCCCGGCAGCGGATGAGCGAACGGCTTCGGCTCGGCGGCCACCGGCATGGCCGGGACGCTACCGTCCCCGTGCATGGGCGGGACGCCCCCGATCCTGCGCGACGGCCTGCTCGACGGGCTGACGATCCTCGCCGCGCCCCGCACGGCGGCGACCGACGCGTGCGCGGCGCTCGGCGCGCGCGTCGACGCGCTCGACGCCGACCTCCTCGACGAGGCGGCCGCGGCGGCCGCCCCCGGCACCGCCGCGGCGCCGGCGCCCGGCGGCGCCGCCCCCCCCCGCCTCGGG
>JADGIB010000024.1 GCA_019683665.1 Solirubrobacteraceae bacterium | reverse complement strand
CCGCGGCCCCCGGGGGGGGGCCGCGCGGGCGGGGGGCCGCCCCGGGCGGGCCGGGGGGGCGCCGGTGGGCGCCCCGCGATCCGGTTCCCTGCCCGGACGTCTTCGTGCGGGCGCGCGCTACGCGAGCTGCGCGACCCGCTCGGTCACCTTCGCGACGACGCTCGCGCCCGCCTGCTGGGCGGACTCGACCGCGTGGCCGACGCGGACGGCGGCGAGGTCGGCGCGGGCGCGGGCGTTGCGCGCGAGCGCGTCGGGCGCGGGAGGCGCCGACACGAGCCGGGCGACCCGCTCGCGGGCCCGGCGGATCTCGCGCTCGAGCCGGGCGCGCGCCTGGCGGACGTCGCGCTCGAGCGTCATGCGCGCGCGGGTGCCGCGGCGCTCGTAGCGGCGCAGGTCGGCCTCGAGCGCGCGCTGGGCGCGGCGGAGCCGCTGCTCGGCCTCCGAGCGCGAGCCGTAGGCGGCCCGCAGCTTCTCGATCGTCTTCTCGACGGTCTCGCGGGCGGTGAGCGCGGCGCCGACCGAGGTGAGGACGGCGCGCTCGGCGACGTCGCCGACGCGCTCGAGCGTGCCCTGGGCCCCGGCGGCCGCGGCCGTCTCGGCCGTCGCGGCCGTCGCCTTCGCCCCGGCGGCCGAGCGGGCGGTCGTGCGCCTGGCGGCGGCCGTCGTGCGCTTCGTCGCGGCGGTCGTGCGGGTGCGGGCGCGGGTCGTGGCGCCCTTCTTGGCGGCCGTCGACCGCTTCGTGGCGGCGGTCGTGCGCTCGGTGGCGCGGGTGTCGGCCTCGACGGCCTTCGTCGTCTCGGTGGCGTCCGCGGCGCCGGCGGACGGCGTGCTCTCGGTGGCCATGCGGTCTCCCTCCAGGTTTGTTAGATCTAAGCTTGTTCGAAGCGTACCCGGCGAACACACGTTTGTAAACCGCCGCGGCCGCGGGGTTACAGGCCGAACGGGCGTTCGGCGGCGGGAGGGCGAGCGCGGGACGGCCTAGGCCGCGGGCGGCAGCGCCCGCCCGGTCCGCGCCAGCCAGGCGTCCGGGTCCTCGAGCTCGGCCCAGCTCGGCAGCATCTCGGGGGCCGAGAAGACCCGGTGCAGGACGGCGACGCCCTCGCGCTCGACGACCCCGTCGCAGAAGCGCTTGCCGACCTGGTACTGGCGCAGCTTCAGCTCCAGCCCGAGGAGCTTCTCGAGGACCTTCCACGGGCCGCTGCGGTTCGCGCGCCGGCGGTCGAGCGCGGCGCGGAGCCTGTCGAGGTCGGGCAGCACGTCGCGGCCGACGGCGTCCATGACGTGCTCGGCGTGGCCCTCGATGACCGCCATCGTCGCCTGCAGGCGGTCGAGCAGATCGCGCCGCTCGGGCCCGGCGAGCGCGACGACGAGCCCGTCCTCGCGGATCGTGCGCAGGAGCGCCTCGACGTCGTCGCGCGAGCGGATCCGGGCCAGCGCCGAGAGGTCGACGTCGACGTCCATGCCGTCGAGGAGCTCGCGCAGGAGCCCGGCCAGGTGCGGGCGCAGCCAGGCGACGCTCGAGAACTGGACGGCGTGGGTGACCTCGTGGACGCCGACCCAGGTGACGAGCTGCTCGGCGTCGACGTCGAGCTTGCCCGCCGCCTCCAGCAGGTTCGGGGCCAGGAACAGCAGGCGGGTCGGGCTCTCGGCGTCGAGCAGGACGAGCTCGTACTGGCCGAGCACGCGCTGCGACAGCAGGCCGGTGAGGCCCCCGATCTCGACCGCGAGGACGGCGCCGGCCAGCGACCGCAGCGGCCCGCGCAGCGGCCCCGACCTGGGCCCCATGTCCTGGGTGACCGGGTCCATCAGCCTGCGCATCCCGTCGAGGTTCGCGTCGGCCCACTGCGAGCGGTCGACCGCCTCGGGCGCCGGCAGCGGCCCCGACGGCGTCAGGCCCGTGTAGGCGACGACGCGCCGCTCGGCGTCGGCGGCGATCGCGTCGAGGTCGCCGGGCAGCCGCACCGACGGCGCGATCGGCCCGGAGACCATGCGCGACACGCGCCGGGCGAGCGTCCAGTCGATCATGGCGACGCGAGCGGGACGGGGACGACGGCGAGCTGCGCGAGCGCCTCCTCGCTCAGCGCGGCGATGACCGGCGAGTGCGGCTCGAGGTCGAGCGGGGCGCCGAGCGGGTCGTCGAAGGCCGGGAAGGCGACGAGCCCGCCCGCCTCGCGGACGATGAGCTGGGCGGCGGCCGCGTCGACCGCCCGGCAGCGCCACAGCGACGCCATCGCGTCGACCCGGCCCGCGGCGACCTGGCACAGCGACACGGCGATCGCGCCGAGGACCCGCAGGCGGCGGGCGATGTCGGCCATGTCCCCGGCCCGGTCGAGGTGGCGCGGGTCGGCGGACTCGACCGCGAGCATCTCCAGGCGGCCGTCGGCGCCGCGCCGCTCCACCGGCTGCTCGCGCAGCCGCTCCCCGTTGAGGAACGCGCCCTCGCCCCGCCAGGCCGACCACTCCTCGCCCGGCCCGAAGTCGTAGACGTAGCCGAACGCGACGTCGGCCATCGTCGGGCCGTCGGCGACCGCGATCGACAGCGCGTGGTGCGGCAGCCCGCGCTTCGCGTTCAGCGACCCGTCGATCGGGTCGATGACGACGCGCACGTGCGGGGCGGCCGGGTCGGCGCCGAACGCGACCTCGCCGCGCTCCTCGGAGACGGCGACGAACGCGCGCCCCTCGGCGTGCAGCCGCTCGAGCTCGCCGAACACGATCTCCTCGGCGTCGGCGTCGAGGACGAGCGTGCGGTCGCCGCCGCCGCCGATCGTGCCGGTCTCGGCGAGCCGCTGCGAGCGCGTCTGGGGCGCGTCGAGGCGCGCCCGGATCGCCTGCGCCGCGCGGCGGCAGGCCCCGAGCCAGTCCGTCGCGCGCACCGTTTGGGAGACCGACATCCGCCCCATATCCTTGCAGCGTGCCCGCAGCGCCCGGCCGGCTCACCTCCTCCCAGCAGCGCGCGGTCGACCATCCCGCCGCTCCGCTGCTCGTCCTCGGAGGCGCCGGGACCGGCAAGAGCCGGGTCCTCGTCGAGCGCTTCGCGCGCTTCGCGGCCGAGGGGCTGGACCCCGCGCGCATCCTCGTCGTCGCCCCCGCGGCCGGCGACGCCGACGCGCTGCGCCGCGCCCTGGAGGACCGCCTCGACGGCGGCTACGAGGAGCTGTGCGTCCACGACCCGTACGCGCTCGCCGGCCGCCTGCTGCGCGACGAGCCGCTCGAGAGCGGGCTCGACCCGTGGGCGGTCCCGGCCACCGCGGCCGACCGGGTCGCGATGCTCCTGGACCGCGTCGACGAGCTCACCGTCCGCCAGCATGACTTCCGCGGGCGCCCGGCCGCGCTCGTCGGCGGCTGGGTCGAGCGGATCGACGCGCTGAAGGCCCAGGGCGTCAGCGCGACCGACTTCGCCCGCTGGGCGCAGCGGCTGCCGGCCGGGGACGTCGACGCGCAGGCGCGCGCCGCCCGCGAGCGCGAGTTCGCCGAGGTCTACGCCGCCCACGACCGGATGCTGGCCGAGCGCGGCACCCCGGATCTCGGCGACCTCCTGCTCGGCGCGATCGCGCTCCTGCGCCACCGCCCGCACGTCCGCGAGCGGATCCTCGGCCGCTTCCGGCTCGTCCTCGTCGACGACGTCCAGGAGCTCGGCTGGGCGGCGATGGAGCTCGTCCGCCAGCTCGGCGCCCACGGCGCGATCACCGTCGCCGGCGACGACGACCAGGCCGTCGAGCGGCCGCGCGGCGCCTCGACGAAGAACCTGCGCGACTTCGCCGACGAGCACCCCGACGGCGAGCTCGTCCGGCTCGAGCTCTCCCACCGCTGCCCGCCGCGCGTCCTGGAGGCCGCGCGCGCCGTCGTCATCCCCAACGCCGACCGCATCGGCAAGGAGCTGCGCGCGGTCCCCGACCCGTGCCGCCCGGTCCCGGCCGGGACGGTCCGCTTCTGGCGCTGCGAGAACGAGCGCGCCCAGGCGCAGGGGACGGCGGCCGAGATCGAGCGGCTCATCGCCCGCGACGGGGCGCGGCCCGAGCAGATCGCCGTGCTCGTGCGGTCGGTCGAGGCCCAGGGCGCGCCGGTCGCCGTCGCGCTCGAGGAGCGGGCGGTCCCGTACCGGATCGTCGGCGCGGCCGCGTTCTTCCAGCGCGCCGAGGTGCGCGACGTGCTCGCCTGGCTGCGGCTGCTTGTCGACCCGGCCGACGCGAGCGCGGTCGTGCGCGCGCTGTCGCGCCCGCCGATCGAGCTGCGCCAGGTCGACCTCGCCCGCTGCGTCCAGATCGCCAAGCGGCGCAGGCTCGACATGGTCGGCGGGCTGGCCGCGGCGACCGAGTCGCCGCAGATCGCCCCGGAGGCGCGCGAGCGGATCCTCACGTTCCTGCGCCTGCACCGCGAGCTCGTCGCCGAGCTCGACACCGCCCGGCCCGACCTCTTCGTCCACCGCCTCATCGAGCGGCTCGGCCTGCGCCGCCAGCAGCTCTTCGCCGCCCAGGCCGACGTCGTCGAGCGGCTCGTGAACCTCGCCCGGTTCGGCGAGATGGCCGCCGCGTTCACCCGCCGCGCCCCGCAGGCCAGCCCGCGCGAGTTCGCCGCCTACATCACCGCGGTCGCCGAGGCCGGGCTGCCCGAGGAGGAGGCGGTGGCCGAGACGCACGCGCCCGCCGTCCAGATCCTCACGATGCGCCAGGCCCGCGGCCGCGAGTTCGACCACGTCTTCGTCCTCGGCCTGGAGTCGACGCGGATGCCGGGCGCCCGCCGCCGGGTCATGGAGCCGATCCCCGACGAGCTGCTGCGCGAGCGCCTGCCCCCGGACGACCACGAGCAGCACGTCGCCGAGATGCGGCGCCTCCTGCACCTGGCGATGACCCGGGCGCGGGAGACGCTCGTGCTCGCCCACGCCGCGCCCGACCCGCCGTCGCCGCTGGTCGAGGAGGCGCGGGCCGCGCTCGGCGCCGTCTGGGAGGAGCGCGAGGAGGAGCTGTTCGGCCCGGCCGAGACGCTGCACTCCACGTTCCGGATGATGCGCGACGAGCTGCTCGACCAGGTGCAGATCGTCGGCGGGCGGCTCGGGGAGCTGCGCTTCGACACCGACCTCGACGTCGCCCACGCCGGCGTGCGCCTGCTCGAGCTGCTGAAGCTCAGCGCGCTCCTGCGCCGTCCGCCCGGCCAGTCGATCGAGGACGCGCTCCCCGCGCTCAACGAGCGGCTGCTGTCGGCCGCGACGGCCGAGCAGCGCGAGATCTTCCTCACGAGCGCGCTCGACGACCTCCTGCTCGACGCCGAGCGCGACGACCGCCAGCGGGCGGCGTCGGTCGCGCGCCGCTCCGAGCCGTCGCTGGAGGCGTTCCTGCCGACGCGCGGCGACGGGCTCGTGCTCAGCGCCTCCGACATCGAGACGTACCGGTCGTGCCCGCTGAAGTACAAGTTCGCCCGCGTGTTCCGGATCCCGGCCGAGCCGACGCTCAACCAGCGCTTCGGGATCCTCGTCCACCAGGTGCTCGAGCGCTGGCACGCGGGCGGCGGCGCCGGCGGCGTCGACGAGATGCACCGCCTGCTCGACGCCGGCTGGCGGCGCGGCGGGTTCGGGGACTCCGACGAGGAGCGCCAGCTGCGCGAGAAGGCGGCGTCGGCGCTGGGCCGCTACTTCGAGCGCACCCGCGACGAGCCGGCCGAGCCGGTGTGGTTCGAGCGCTCGTTCTCGTTCAAGCTCGGCCCGCACCTCCTGCGCGGGCGCGTCGACCGCGTCGACCGCCTCGAGGACGGCGGCTACGAGCTGATCGACTACAAGACCGGGCGGCCGCGGTCGGCGACCGAGCTGCGCGAGGACGTCCAGCTCTCGCTCTACGCGATCGGCGCCCGCGAGGCGTGGTCGATGGAGGCCTCCCAGCAGGCCTACCACTACGTCCTCGACGACGAGAAGGTCCGCGTGCCGACCGAGGAGATCGACCCGGACTGGATCACCGAGACGGTGTTCGAGGTCGCCGACGGCATCCTCGGCCAGGGCTTCGAGCCGACCCCGTCGATCGCCGCCTGCTCGATGTGCGACTACCGGATCGCCTGCCCGGCGGCCGAGAAGTGACGGTCCCGCAGGTCTACGTCGGGCCGGTCGCCGAGCCGGCCGCGGTCGAGGCCGTCCGCCGCGGCGGCGGCGAGGTCGTCGCGTCGCCGCGAGAGGCGACGGCGATCGCGTGGCTGGACTGGCGGCCCGAGCACCGCCCGGCGCTCGTCGCCGCGCTCCACCCCGGGATCGCGTGGGTGCAGCTGCCGACCGCCGGGATCGAGTCGTGGCTGGCCGACGGCGTCATCGACGACGCGCGGACGTGGACGAACGCCTCGCACGCGTTCGCGCCGGCGGTGGCCGAGCACGCGCTGGCGCTGACCCTCGCGGGCTGCCGGCGGCTGGCGCAGGCCGCGCGCGCCCGCACGTGGGACGAGGCGATCCAGGGCACGACGCTGCGCGGCGCGACCGTCGCCGTGGTCGGCGCCGGCGCGATCGGCCGGGCGCTCATCGCGATGCTCGCGCCGCTCGGGGCCGAGGCGATCGCGGTCACCCGCCGCGGACGGCCGGTCGACGGCGCGCGCGAGACGGTCGCGGCCGGCGCGCTGGCGAGCGTGTGGCCCCGGGCCGACGTCGTCGTCCTCTGCGCGCCCGCCACCGCGCAGACGCGCCGGCTCGTCGGCGCGGAGGCGCTGGCGGCGATGCGCGACCACGCCTGGCTCGTGAACGTCGGGCGCGGCGCGCTCGTCGACACCGACGCGCTCGTGCGCGCCCTCGACGCGGGCCGGATCGCCGGCGCCGCCCTCGACGTCGTCGACCCCGAGCCGCTCCCCGACGGCCACCCGCTGTGGACCCACCCGCGCGCGCTCCTCACCCCGCACGTCGCCTCGCCGCGCGCCGTCGAGGCGGCGACGCTCGCCGAGCTCATCGGCGAGAACGTCGCGCGGCTGGCCGCCGGCCGCGAGCCGCTGGGCGTCATCGACCCGGCGCGCGGCTACTGAGGGCGCTACTCGGCGTCCGGGCCGCGCTGGCGCAGGTAGCGCTGGAACTCGCGCGCGATCGTGTCGCCGGACGGCAGCTGGGTCGGGTCGACCGGCTCCTCTTCCTCCTCGGCGGCGCGCTCGAGGCGCTCGACGAACGCCTGGACGTCCGGGTCGGACTGGACGGCGAGCGACACCTGGCGCTCGTAGTCGGCCGCCGCGGACTCCAGCTCGGACGCGTCGACGGTCACGCCGACCATGCCCTCGAGCTTGCGCACGAGCGCGAGCGCGGCCTTCGGGTTCGGCGCGGCGGCGACGTAGTGCGGGACGGTCGCCCACAGCGAGGCCGACGGCAGCCCGGCCTCGGCGCAGGCGGCGTGGAGGACGCCGATGATCCCGGTCGGGCCCTCGTACGTCGACGGGGTGAGGTCGGTGCGGGCGCGCAGCGCCTCGTCGGTCGCGAAGCCGGTGATGCTGACCGGCCGCGAGTGCGGGACGTCGGCCAGCAGCGCGCCGAGCGTGACGACGAGCTGGACCTCGAGCGCCTCGGCGAGGTCGACGATGATCCGCGTGAACGTCCGCCAGCGCATCGACGGCTCGGGGCCGCTCAGCAGGACGAGGTCGCGCGGGGCGCGCGGCACGCGCGCCTCCCAGATCTCGACGCTCGGCCACTGCAGCCTCCGGGTCGTGCCGTCCGCGAGCTCGATCCGCGGGCGGGTGGCCTGGAAGTCGTAGAACTCCTCGGGGTCGATCTGGGCGAACCGGGTGGCGTCGAGCGCCGCGCCGACGAACGTGAGCGCCGCGGAGGCGGCGTCGCCGGCGTCGTTCCAGCCCTTGAAGGCGCAGACCAGGGCGGGTGCCCGGAGCCCGTCGGGACGGCGGTCCCACATGAGCGGCTGCATCCGAGTCACGGTACATCATGGGCCCATGCCCTCCGGCCCCCAGCCCGGCGCCGGGGCGAGCCCCGCCGCGCCCGTCACGGTCGCGACGCTGCGCCCCGGCCAGGACGTCGTCGCGGTGCTCGCCTGCACCCGCAAGGACCGCCTCATGACGCGGACCGGCAGCCCCTACCTCGCGCTCGAGCTGCGCGACGCGACGGGCACGATCGCCGGGCGCGTCTTCCGCGACGCCGACGTCCTCGGCGGGCGCTTCGAGCGCGGCGACCTCGTCCGCGTCGCCGGCCGGGTCGAGCGCTTCCGCGACGAGCTGCAGATCGACGTGCGGGCGATCGCGCGCGCCGAGGGCGCCGACGCCGACCCGGCCCGCTTCCTGCCCGTCGCCTACCGCGACCTCGACGAGCTCGACGGCTTCCTCGAGTCGATCGCCGGCGAGGTCCGCGACCCGCAGCTCGCCGCGCTGCTGGAGGCGCTCCTCGGCGACGCCGACCTGCGCGCCGCGTGGCGGCGGGCGCCCTGCTCGCGCAACGGCCACCACGCCTACCTCGGCGGGCTGCTCGAGCACACGGTCGCCGTCGCCACGCTCGCCCTGGAGACCTGCCAGCTGCACCCGCGCCTGGACCAGAACCTGCTCGTGACCGCGGCGATCGTCCACGACCTCGGCAAGACGCGCGAGTTCACCTACGGGGCCGAGATCGGCCTCACCGACGAGGGCCGCCTGCTCGGCCACGTCGAGCTCGGGCTGCGCCTCCTGCACGAGCGCGGCGAGGGGCTCATCGACGACGCGCGCCGCGTCGCGCTCGCCCACTGCGTCCTCACCCACCACGGCCCCGACCAGGCGCCGGGGCGGCGGTTCGGCTCGGCCGAGGCGATCGCGCTCTACCGCCTCAACGCGGTCGACGCCGCGGTGAAGGGGGCGATCGAGCACGGGATCGCGCCCGCCGCCGCGATCAACCCGTAGGTTTCCGGCGGCATGCCGAGCTCGGAGCGGAACCGCCGCTGGTGGGTCCTGGTCACGATGACCGGCTCGCTGTCGATGATCCTCCTCGACGAGACCGTCGTCAGCGTCGCGCTCCCGACGATGCAGGACGACCTCGGGCTGTCGACCGCCGGCGTGCAGTGGGTGGTCAACGCGTACCTGCTGTCGCTCGCGGTCCTCGTCGCCCTCGGCGGGCGCATCGGGGACCTGATCGGCAACGAGCGCGTCTTCCGGATCGGCGCGCTCGTCTTCGTCCTCGCCTCGGCCGCCTGCGGCCTGGCCCAGAGCGAGACCTGGATCGTCGTGGCCCGGGTCGTCCAGGGCGCCGGCGCCGCGCTCATGACGCCGTCCAGCGGGGCGATCGTGACGAACGCGTTCGACGCCGACGAGCGCGGCCGGGCGATGGGCATCTACTCGGGCGTCTCGCTCATCTTCCTCGCGCTCGGGCCGCTCATCGGCGGCAGCCTCGTCGAGGCGATCGGCTGGGAGGCCGTCTTCTTCGTCAACCTCCCGGTCGGCCTGGCGATGCTCGCCCTCGCCCACGTGACGCTGCCGCGCGCGACGGCGCCGCCGCCGGCGGGCGGGCGGATCGACTGGCCCGGGGTCCCGCTGCTCGTCATCGGGCTCGCCGGCCTCGTCCTCGGCCTCATGCAGGGCCGCGCGTGGGGCTGGGGCTCGCCGGCCATCGTCGCGCTGCTCGTCGCCGCCGCGCTCGCGCTGCCGGCCTTCGTGTGGTGGGAGCTGCGGGCCCGCGACCCGCTCGTCCAGCTGCGCCTGTTCCGCAGCCGCAACTTCCGCGTCGACACCCTCGTCCTCGCGCTCGTCCAGTTCGGGATCGTCGGCGTGTCCTTGTTCGGCTCGATCTGGGTCCAGGACGTCCTCGGCTTCGGCCCGGTCACCGCGGGCCTGTCGCTGCTGCCGCTCACCCTGCCGCTGCTCGTCCTCTCCGTCGGGACCGGCCGCCTCTACGACCGGGTCGGCCCGCGCGTCCCCGTGGCCGCCGGGGCGCTGCTCGTCGCCGCCGGCTTCGGGTGGCTGGCCGTCGCCCTCCACGAGGTCGCCTACGGCTGGATCGTCCCCGGCTACGTCCTCATCGGGGTCGGGCTGGCGCTCGTCATCACCCCGGCGTCGACCGACGCGATGAACGCGGCCGACCGCGCGCTGCGGGGCCAGGCCTCCGGCGTCGTGCAGACGATGCGCCAGGTCGGCGGGACGCTCGGGATCGCCGTCCTCGGCACGATCATCGCGAACCTCATGCACCACCGCGTCAGCGAGTGGGTGGCCGCCGACCCGTCGCGGGCCGGCGACGTCGCCGAGATCCAGACCGTGCTCGCCAACCCGGACGCGGCGCCCGGCCACGCCGCCGACGCGTCGGTGATCGCGATGCTGCGCGACGCGGTGACCGGCGCGATCTCGTCGGCCTACTGGGTGGCGGCGGCGAGCCTCCTCGTCGCGGCGGTCCTCGCCGGTCTGCTGCTGCGGCGGATCCGCGCGACCGACGCCGCCGGCGGGGCGCCGGCCGGCTAGGCGGAGGGCGCGCGCACGAGCGCGTCGCGAGCTCGGCGTGACGCGGCACGGCGCGGCGGCGACCGTATGCTGCCGGGCCATGCGCGGGCGCTTCGGGCTGTGGCTGGTCGCGATCGCGGCCGTCGGGCTGGCCGCGCGCCTCGTCTACGCGCTGGCGATCGCGCCCGACCTGCCCGCCCGCGGCGACACGCTCCTCTACCACTTCCTCGCCAACGGGATCGCCGACGGGAAGGGGTACATCCGGCCGTTCTCGGAGCTGCAGCACGGCGAGCCGCTGCCGACCGCCGGGTACCCGCCGCTGTACCCGCTGTACCTGGCCGCGTTCTCGGCCGTCGGCCTCGACTCGCTCACCGCTCACCGGGCCGTCTCGTGCCTGCTGGGGCCGGTCGCGGTCGTCCTCGTCGGGCTGCTCGGGCGCCGCGTCGCCGGCGAGCGGGCCGGCCTCGTCGCCGCCGCGCTCGCCGCCGTCTACCCGCAGCTCGTCATGGTCGACGGGACCGTCATCACCGAGGCGCTGTACGCGCCGCTCGTGGCCGGGATCCTCCTGGCCGCCTACCGGATCCTCGACCGCCCCGGGTGGGGCTCGGCGGCGCTGCTCGGCGCGCTCGTCGGGCTGGCCACGCTGACCCGCACCGAGGCGCTCCTGCTCGTCGTCCTCCTCGCCGTGCCCGCCTGCGTGGCGGCGGCGCGGCGGCGCCCGGACGGCACTCGCGGCCCGTGGCGGGGCGCGCTGCGCCCGGCCGCGCCGCTCGCGCTCGTCGCCGTCGCCGCGACCGCGCTCGTCCTCGCCCCGTGGGTCGTGCGCAACGCGGTCACGATGGGCGAGGCGATCGTCCTCACCACGAACAGCGGCCACACCGCGGCGGCGACCGTCTGCGACGAGACGTTCGAGGCCGGCAGCCCGTACCTCGGGTTCGTCCGCCACGCGTGCGCGTTGCGCGGCCCGTGCGCCGGCATCCGCGACGAGCTGGAGCAGGCCGCCTGCCAGCGCGACGAGGCGTGGCGCTACCTGCGCGACCACGCCGGCCGCGTGCCGGTCGTCGTCGCCGTGCGGATCCTGCGCCTGTGGGAGCTGTACGGCTACCAGGACGACCTCGGCTACGGCGAGCTGTGGAGCCGGTCGATCCCGGTCGCGAAGGCCGGGCTCGTCATGTACGGCCTGCTCGTCCTCGCCGCGATCGGCGGGATCGTGCGGCTGCGTCGGACCGGCACGACGCTGTGGCCGCTGCTCGTCCCGGCGCTGCTCGTGACGATCTCGGCGGCGACGACGTTCGGCTTCAGCCGCTACCGGCTCGCGGCCGAGATCCCGCTCGTCGTCCTCGCCGCCGTCGGCGTCGTCTGGGGCGCGGACGCCGTCAGGTCGCGGACGGGCCGGGCGTCCCGGGCGGCTCGCGGCCCGGCGGCGGCTCCAGGATCGCCGGGCCCTGCGCGGTGCGCTCCTGCACCTCCTTGCGGTACTGCCACAGCTCCCGCACGGTGATCTGGATCGTCGCGGCCGTCGGGATCGCCAGCAGCGCGCCGACGATGCCGAACAGCGTCGAGCCGAAGAGGACGGCGACGAGGACGATGAACGCGTGGACGTCGACCGCCCGCTTCTGGATCTGCGGCTGGATGACGCTGTTCTCGATCTGCTGGTAGACGATCGCCCAGACCGCCCAGATGATCGTCACCGTCGGGAAGTCCTCGAAGACGGTGACGAACCCGACGGCGACGGCGGCGATCGTCGCGCCGACGAGCGGGACGAGGTCGAGCAGCGCGGTGAGGACGGCGAGCGGCGCGGCGAACGGCACCCCGAGGATCGTCAGGACGATGAACGTCGTGACCCCGGCGATCGTCGCCTGGACGACCGCGCCCGCGACGTAGGCGGCGACCGCGCGGCCGATGCGGTTGAACGCGCGCTCGAGCCGCTGGCGGTGCTCGGGCGGCTGCAGCTCGACGAGCCGGCGCACCCATCCCGGCCCGCTGGCGACGAGGAAGATGCTGAGGATGAGGATCGTGACGAGCGCGAAGATCGAGTTCACGAGCCCGACGCCGAGGTCGCCGAGCGCGCTCGCCGCGTCGCCGATGCGGGCCGGGAGCTTCTGCGCCTCCTCGCGCAGCTTCGTGACGACGCCGTAGTCCTCCTCGAGCTCGCGCAGACGCTCGTTCTCGTTCACCCAGTTCTGGAGGTCCTGGGCGTACTGCGGGGCGTGCTCGGCCAGGTCGGTCGCCTCGGTGACGATCGGCGGGATGACGATCGCCGCGAGCAGGAACGGGATCGCGATCACGCCGAGGTAGGTCGTCGCGATCGCGAGCCTGCGCGGCATGACCCGGCTGAGGATGTTCACCGGGCCGGTGAGCGCGATCGCCAGGAAGCCGGCGATGATGATCCAGCCGAGCGGCTGGCGCAGGAGCCACAGGAGGTAGAGGCTGAGCGCGACGCCGACGATGATCAGCGTGATGCGGAGGATCGTGGTGACGGCGGGCTCGCGGCGGGACATCGCCTGCGAGTATCCGGACCGGCCCGGACGGCGCCATACTGAGGGGCTGTGTCGCCCGCGCTGACCCTCGAAGACGCGCTGGAGCCGGTGCGCGCCGATCCCCGACGCTCGGCCGCGCTGTTCGACGTCGACGGGACGCTCGCGCCGATCGTCCGCCACGCCGAGGACGCGCACGTCCCCGAGCCGACCCGCGCGCTGCTCATCCGCGTCGCCCAGCGCTACGGGACCGTCGCGTGCGTGAGCGGGCGGCGGGCGACGACCGCGCGGCGGATCGTCGCGATCGGGTCGATCTCCTACATCGGCAACCACGGCGGCGAGCTGCTGCGCAGCGGCAGCACCGAGCCGGAGCTCGAGCCGCGCTTCGCGCGCGAGGGCGCGCGCGTGCGCGCGTTCGCGGAGGAGACGTGGCGGCGCGACGGCCGGCTGCACCGGCTGCGGGTCCGCGCGGAGGACAAGGGCGAGATCGCCGCGCTCCACTGGCGCGGGACGCCGGACGAGGCGGCGGCCGAGGCGGCGGTGCGCGACGTCGCCCGGCGGGCGCAGGAGGCCGGGCTGGCCGTCCACTGGGGCCGCAAGGTCCTCGAGGTGCGCCCGCCGACCGCCGTCGACAAGGGGGCGGGGATCGCCTGGCTGCTGGAGGGCGCCGACGTGACCGCCGCGGTCTACGTCGGCGACGACACCACCGACCTGGACGCGTTCCGGGGCCTGCGCGCGCTCGTCGCCGCCGGCCGGCTCGAGACGGCGGTCTGCGTCGGCGTGCGCTCCGAGGAGACGCCGGCCGACCTCGAGCGCGAGGCCGACCTGCTCGTCGACGGGCCGCCCGGGGTCCGGCGCGTCCTCGAGGCGCTGCTCTGAAGTTCACCGACTTCCTCAAGGCGACCGTGTTCATCAGCGCCGGGGCGGCGAGCGCCCTCGGCGCCGTCACCGTCGCCGGGGCGGCCAACCGGTCCGACTCGCTGCTCGTGCCGGTGATCGCCGGGTGGTGGATCGCCGCGATCGCCTACGGGCTGTGGCTCGGCCGCAAGCAGGAGACCTCGCCGCCGATCGCCCGGCTGCTGGCCCAGGCCAAGCCGGCGACGATGCTGCCCGAGCACCGGCCGGGGCTCATCCTCCTCAACCGGCTGTGGCCGCTGCTGCTGTCGACGCTGGCCGCCGGCGCGCTCGCGCTCGTGTTCCCGCAGGTGGCCGGGATCGCGGCCGGCTTCGCGATCATCTGGTCGCTGGCGTGGCGCCACCAGGAGAAGGCGGTGACCGCGATCGAGGAGCGCGACGGGGTCGCGTTCTTCGTCGACCGGACGTCGCCGTTCGCGCCGATCCGGCTCGTGCGCACGCAGGGGTTCCGCCGCGACCCGGCCCCGGTGCCATGACGGCGGGATCCCCGCCCTGGGGGCGCGGATCCCGGGCGAGAGCCCGGCGGGGGCTCCTTCTCGGTGCCGGAGGCCGACGGTGAGCGCTGAGCTGTCGGCCGCGCAGGCGCGGCGGATCGCCCTCGCCGCCCAGGGCTTCGGCGGGCGGCGCGGCGAGGACCCGGCGGGGACGCGGCGGATGCTCGCCGCGGTCGGGCGGCTCGGCGTCCTGCAGATCGACTCGGTCAACGTGCTCGAGCGCGCGCACTACCTGCCGCTGTTCAGCCGGCTGGGCCCCTACGACCGCGACCGCCTCGACCGCGCGGCCTGGCGGGCGCCGCGGCGGCTGTTCGAGTACTGGGGCCACGAGGCGTCGCTGCTGCCCGTCGAGCTGCAGCCGCTGCTGCGCTGGCGCATGGCGCGGGCCGGGCGGGACGCCTGGCGCGGGGTGCGGCGCATCGCCGTCGAGCAGCCGCAGCTCGTCGCGCGGGTGCTCGAGGACGTGCGCCGCTTCGGCCCGGTGACCGCGGGCGCGATCGCGGCCGAGGAGCGCCCGCGGCGGACCGGGCCGTGGTGGGACTGGTCGGACGTCAAGCGGGCGCTCGAGTGGCTGTTCTGGAGCGGGCAGGTCACGTCGGCCTGGCGGCGCGGGTTCGAGCGCTGGTACGACCTGCCCGAGCGGGTCCTGCCGCGGGCGGTCGTCGAGGCCCCGGACCCCGACCCGGCCGACGCGCAGCGCGAGCTCGTGCGGATCGCGGCGCGGGCGCTCGGGATCGCCGCCGAGCGCGACCTGCGCGACTACTTCCGCCTGCCCGCGGCCGACGCGAGGGCCCGGGTCGCCGAGCTCGTCGAGGCGGGCGAGCTCGTCCCGGTGACGGTCGAGGGCCGGCGCGGCCGGGCGCTGCTGCACCGCGACGCGCGGGTGCCGCGGCGGGTGTCGGCGCGGGCGCTGCTGGCCCCGTTCGACCCGCTCGTGTGGGAGCGCGACCGCGTCGAGCGGCTGTTCGGCTTCCGCTACCGGATCGAGATCTACGTGCCGGCGCCCAAGCGCGTCCACGGCTACTACGTGCTGCCGTTCCTGCTCGGCGACCGGCTCGTCGCGCGCGTCGACCTGAAGGCGGCGCGGGCCGAGCGGACGCTGCTGGTCCAGGCGGCGTGGGCCGAGCCGGCCGCGCCGCCGCAGACCGCGGCGGAGCTGGCGGCCGAGCTGGAGCTGCTCGCCCGCTGGCTGGGTCTGGAGCGCGTCGAGGTCCGCGACCGCGGCGACCTCGCCGGCGCGCTGCGCGCCGCGACGGCGGCCCGCCGCGCGGCGTGACAGCATCGGCGCCGATGGCCGCCGACGTCCTGCTCGTCTCGCTCGGGTCGACCGCCGGGCTGCGCGCGTCCGACGAGGCGCTCGCCGGGGCGCTGCGCCGCGCCGGCGCCGAGGTCGCCGTCGTCGCCGCCCGGCCGCCGCGCCCGGTGCGCACGCTCGCGCTCACCGACCTCGTGTGGGCCCGGGCGGCGCGGGCGGCGGCGCAGCGCGGGATCGCCCAGCACCGCCCGCGGGCGATCGTCTACGGGGCGATGGGCGCCGCGCTGCTGTGGCCGCGCCCGGGCGCGATCCGCTTCGACGCCCCGATGGCGGCCAACCGGCCCGGCCGCCACGGGGTCTGGCAGCGGCCGGTCGAGCGCCGGCGCCTGCGGGCGGCGCCGCTGCTGGTCCCGGTGAGCGCGATGACGCTCGACGAGACGCCGCGCCCGCGCGCCGACGCGGTCGTGGTCCCGATCCCGG
The DNA here is from genome assembly GCA_019683665.1 of Solirubrobacteraceae bacterium. Lineage (GTDB taxonomy): Bacteria > Actinomycetota > Thermoleophilia > Solirubrobacterales > Solirubrobacteraceae > Capillimicrobium. The sequence continues at coordinate 5,072 of JADGIB010000024.1, read as the reverse complement.
TCGCCCCGTCGGGCCCGGCCGGCCCGCGCGACGTCGCCGCGCTCACGTACGCGGCCAACCCGCGCAAGAAGGGCCTGGACCGCGTCCTCGACGCGTGGGCGCGCGCCCGCCGCGACGGCGAGGAGCTGTGGGTGGCCGGGGTCGAGCCCGGACCGGCGATCGAGGGCGTGCGCTGGGCGGGCCGGCTGGCGCCCGGCGCCTATCGCGCGCTGCTGCGCCGGGCGCGCGTCTTCGTCACCGCCCCGCGCCGCGAGGACTACGGGATCGCCCAGCTCGAGGCGCTCGCTGACGGCTGCCGCCTCGTCACGACGGCGGCGCCCGGGCCCTACGAGGCGCTCGCGCTCGCCCGCGAGCTCGACCCGCGGCTCGTCGCCGACGACCTCGCCCCGGCGATCCGGGCCGCGCTCGACGACCCGGCGCCCGGGTACGCGGAGCGCGCGGCCGCCCTCCTGGAGCCGTTCACCCCGGCCGCGGTCGACGCGCGCGTCGCCCAGGAGCTGCTGCCCCGCCTGCTCCCCTGAGCTCCGTCCCGCCGGCGCGAGTGGCGAATCAGCCCCGCTCAGCGGGGCCGGATCGCCGGTCGCGATGCGATCAGCCCCGGCAGGCCCGCTTGCGCAGCGGCGCGAACTGCGCCCACGGGAGCGTGTTCGCGACGTCCTCGCGCGTCAGCCAGGCGCGGCGCGCGGTGGCGATGCCCCAGCGGACGTTCGGCAGCGTGCCCGCGCCGTGGGCGTCCGAGCTGACGACGATCCGCACCCCGGCGTCGCGGGCGGCGCGGGCGTGGACGTCGTTGAGGTCGCGGCGGTCGGGGGCGCTGTTGATCTCGATCATCGTCCCGGTCCGGGCCGCCGCCTCGACGAGCCGGTCGACGTTGAGCGCGTACGGCGGGCGCTGCTCGATCTTGCGCCCGGTCGGGTGGCCGATGCAGTCGATCCACGGGTGCTCGCAGGCGGCGACGAGCCGGGCGGTCATCTCCGCCTCGCCCATCCCGAACGCCGTGTGCACCGAGCCGACGACCCAGTCCAGCTCGGCCAGCAGGTCGTCGTCGTAGTCGGGCGAGCCGTCGGGGAGGATGTTCGTCTCGGTCCCGATGAGGACCTCGATCCCGTCGATGCGGGCGTTCACCTCGCGGACCGCCTCGATCTGGGCGCGCAGCTGGTCGGCGGTGACGTGGTTGCCGAACCCGTGCGTGGCCGAGTGGTCGGTGATCGCCACGTACTCGTAGCCGCGGGCGAGCGCCGCCTGCGCCATCTGCTCGATCGAGTTGCGCCCGTCGCTGGCGGTGGTGTGCATGTGCAGGTCGCCGCGCAGGTCCTCGAGCTCGACAAGCCGCTGCGGCAGCCGCCCCTCGGCCGCCGCCTGCAGCTCCCCGCGGTCCTCGCGCAGCTCGGGCGGGATCCAGGCCATCCCGAGGCGCTCGTAGACGGCGGCCTCGTCGGCGCAGCGCAGCGTCTCGCCGGTCGCGTCGTCGAGGATCCCGTACTCGCTGACGTGCAGGCCGCGGCGGACGGCGAGCTCGCGCAGCGCGACGTTGTGGCGGGCCGAGCCGGTGAAGTGCTGCCAGAGGTTGCCGAACTGGCCGGGCTCGACGACGCGCAGGTCGACGGCCATCCCGTTGTGGGTCCGCCCGCGGGCCGCGTTCGGGCCCGCCGACGAGGCCGACTCGATGACGTCGACCTCGGCGAGCGCGGCGGCGAGCGCGCCCGGGTCCTCGGCGGCGGCGACGACGTCGAGGTCCTTCACGCTGTCGGACAGCCGCCGCACCCCGCCGGCCAGCTCGACGCGGACCGCGGCCGGGTGGGCGCGCAGCGCGTCGCGGATCTGCTCGCCGAGCCCGAGCGCGCGCGGGAGCAGGACGCGGGGGGCGGGCGCCTCGCCCAGCCCGGCCTCGAGCGCGTCGAGGACGTTGCGCTCGAACTTCGGGCCCAGGCCGCGGACCGTGCGCAGCCGCTGGGCCTGCGCCGCCTCGCGCAGCTCGTCGAGCGAGTCGATCCCGAGCTCGTCGTAGAGCATCCGCGCCCGCTTCGGCCCCAGGCCGGGCAGGCGGGTCATCTCGATCAGGCCGGCCGGGAAGCGGGCCCGCAGCTTCTCGGCCGCGGGGATCGTGCCCGTCTCCAGGAGCGCGAGCGTCTTCTCCTCGATCGTCCTGCCGACCCCGGGCAGCTCGGTGATCCGGCCCTGGCGCGCGAGCTCGGCCACCGACACCGGCGCCTCGCGGATCGACCGCGCCGCGTTGCGGTACGCGAGCACCCGGTGGACCACCGCGCCGTCCAGCTCGTAGAGGTCTCCGAGCTCGTCGAAGGCGGCGGCGATCGCCATGTTGGAGAAGTCCGGCACGGCGCTCGCCTACAGTACCCCGCCCGTGCCCGCGGTTCCCTGGCTCGTCCTCCCCACCTACAACGAGGCGCCGAACCTCGACGCGATCGTCCGCGCCGCGCACCGCGTGCTGCGCGCGGCCGCGCCCGACGGCTTCCGCATCCTCGTCGTCGACGACGACTCGCCCGACGGGACCGGCCGGTTCGCCGACGCGCTCGCCGACGAGCTGCCCGAGGTCGAGGTCCTGCACCGCGCGGTCCGGGAGGGGCTGGGGCCCGCGTACCTGGCCGGGTTCGCGCGCGCGCTCGACGCGGGCGCGGGCTTCGTGATGGAGATGGACGCCGACTTCTCCCACGACCCCGCCGACCTCGCCCGCCTGCTGGAGCCGGTCCGCAGCGGGCGGGCCGACCTCGCGCTCGGCTCCCGCTACGTCGCCGGCGGCGGCGTCGTCGACTGGACGCCGCTGCGGCGCGTGATCTCGCGCGGCGGGTCGATCTACGCCGCGCTCGTGCTCAGCCTCCCGATCCGGGACCTGACCGGCGGCTTCAAGTGCTTCCGGCGCGAGGTGCTCGAGGCGATCGACCTGCCGTCGGTGCGGTCGAAGGGCTACGCGTTCCAGGTCGAGCTGACCTACCGCACGGCCCAGGCCGGCTTCCGGATCCTCGAGGTCCCGATCGTGTTCCGCGACCGCCAGCGCGGGCAGTCCAAGATGCACTGGCGCATCGTCCCGGAGGCCGCGCTCATGGCCCTCCGGATGCGCCTCGGACGGCGCTGACCCTGTCGCTTCACTTTGTATAGTGTGTCCGCCAACCCCACCGAGGAGAACCGCATGGCAGCTCTTCAGGACGTCACCGACGCCAACTTCCAGGCGGAGGTCATCGAGGCCTCCGAGCCGGTGCTCGTCGACTTCTGGGCGCCGTGGTGCGGCCCGTGCCGCGTCGTCGGTCCCGTGCTCGAGGAGATCGCGCAGGAGAAGGGGCTTCGGATCGTCAAGCTCAACGTCGACGAGAACCAGCAGACCGCCGCTCGCTACGACGTCCTCTCGATCCCGACGATGATCCTGTTCAAGAACGGCCAGCCGGCCACGAAGATCATCGGCGCCTACCCGAAGCGCAAGATCGAGAAGGAGCTGGAGCCGGCACTCGCCGCCTGACCGGCGTCAGGCGGGCGTGCCCGCCTGACGCAGCGCGTCGCCCCACAGCTCGTAGGTCGCGGCCCACGAGGCGGCCGCGGCCTCCGGGTGGAAGCGCGGCCCCGGCAGCGCGAAGCCGTGGTCGGCGCCCGGGTGGACCTCGATGCGGATCTCGCCCGGCGCCTGCGGCGCGACCTCCCGCACCGCGTCCCACTGGTCGGGCGGGACGACCGGGTCCTGCTCGCCGAAGCCGACGTAGAGCCGGCCGGTGATCCGCGGGATCCCCAGGTGCGGCGAGTCGTCGCCGTCCTGGCGCAGGCGCGTCGGGTGCAGGGCCGAGCCGGCGATGAGGCGATCCGGGAAGGCCGCCATCGCCCGCACGACGAAGCGCCCGCCCATGCAGAAGCCGACGACGCCCGCGGGCCCGCCGCCGAGCCGGTCGAGGACGGCGCGGACGTCCTCGACGACCATCGCGTCGCTCAGCCGGGCCATCGTCTCGCGCATCCTCGGGTCCGAGCCCTCGAACACGATCCCCTCGCCGAAGTGGTGGTACAGGTCGGGGACGACGGCCCGGTAGCCGTGCCCGGCGACCTCGCGCGCCACCGACAGCAGCCCGTCGGTCACGCCCGGCGCGGCCATGAGCACGATCACCGGGGGGTCGTCCTCCGCGCCGATCAGGTGGGTCGTCATCGGCCCGTCCGGGGTCGGGACGGACACGGTGCGCTCGCTCGTCGTCATGTCGGCTCCTCCTCCAGCCAGTCGTCGATGAGCCGCCGCGCGATCGCGTGCGGCGGGGGCAGCAACGCGTCGCCGGCCACGAGCTGCGAGCGCGTGAACCAGCGCACGTCCTCGAGCTCGCCGTCGCCGACGCGCGGCTCGCCACCGGCGTAGCGGCAGGTGAAGCCGAGCATCAGCGAGGCCGGGAACGGCCACGGCTGCGAGGAGTGGTAGCGCACGTCGCCGACGGCGACGTCGGCCTCCTCGGCCACCTCGCGGGCGACCGCCTCCTCGAGCGCCTCCCCCGGCTCGACGAACCCGGCCAGGCACGAGTAGCGCCCGGGCGGCCAGGCGGCCTGGCGGCCGAGCAGCACCCGGTCGGCGGCCGGGTCGGCGACGAGCATGATCACGACCGGGTCGGTGCGCGGGAAGTGGTCGGCCCCGCAGGCCGGGCACGACCGCCGGAAGCCGGCGTCGCGCACCTCGGTCGGCGCGCCGCAGGCGGCGCAGAAGCGGTGGGTGCGGTGCCAGTTGCCCAGCGCGGTCGCGTAGGCGATCGCGCCGCCCTCGGCCTGCGACAGCGCGGGCGCCACCTCGCGCAGCGACGCCAGGCGCCCGCCGTCGGGCGGGCCGGCCGCCTCGACCGCGAACAGCGCATGGCCGTCGCGCAGGCCGAGCAGCACCGGCGCGGTGCCCTCGAGCGGGGCGACGGCCCCGACCGGCACCTCCAGCGGGGCGGCGCCGGCGCCGAGGACGAGCTCGCCGCGGACGGTCACGAGCGCCCGCGAGGCCGGGTCGGCGGCGGCCCGGGCCAGCCAGTCGGGGTCTCGGCGCCGCGCCGACGCGCGGTCGAGCGCGGCGCCGGCGAAGGTGTTCGGCGCGGCGCGCGCCCTGGCTGTTATACACA
>JADGIB010000023.1 GCA_019683665.1 Solirubrobacteraceae bacterium | reverse complement strand
GGGGGGGTGGGGGCGCGCCCGCGGGCCGCCGGCGGGCGGCGCCGCGGCCGCGTCGCCGCGCCCTGAGCCGGGGCCGCGCCCCGAGCCGCGCCGCCGCGGTCCGCCTGCGCCCGCGCCGCCCGGCGCCGCCGCCCGGCCGCGTCCCGCGCGTCCCGGCCCGCCGCTACGCCGCCGCCGACGTCTCGTCGACCCGCTCGCCCGGCGCCTCGTCGAGGAAGTCCTCGACGAGCCGGTTGAAGCGCTCGGGCTGCTCGATCATCGGCACGTGCCCGCAGTCCTCGAAGACGACCTTGCGCGCGTTCGGGATCAGCCGCACGAACTCGTCGGCCGACGACGGCGGCACGATCCGGTCGCGGTCGCCCCAGACGACGAGCGTCGGGCAGCCGATCTCGCCGAGCCGGTCGCGGACGTCGTAGCGGGCGATCTCGGCGGCCGCCCTCGGCGCGCCCGGCTTCGGCCCCGACGCGACGAGGTTCTCGTAGAGGAGCCGCGGGTCGATCCGCTCCGGGTGCGGCGACAGCAGCGTGAACCCCAGGCGCCGCAGCCGCCGCCGGCGGGCCAGGCGCGCCGCCCGCGACGGCTCCGGGGCCGTCCACCGGCCAGCGCGGCCGAGCACCCGCTCCGACCAGCGGTCCATGACCGACAGCGGCACCCCGGCGTAGCGGGTCGCCACCCCGGCGGCCGAGACGAGCACGAGCCGCTCCACCCGCTCCGGGGCGCTGATCGCCAGCTCCAGGCCGACGAACCCGCCCATCGAGTTGCCGACGACCCCGGCCGCGCTCACCCCGAGCGTGCCGAGCAGCTCGTCGACGATCCGCCCGTAGCCGGAGATCGTGATCGCGTCGCGCGGCAGCGGGGAGGCCCCGAACCCGGGGAGGTCCATCGCGATGACGCGGTGGCGGCGGGCGAGGACCGGGATCTGCTCCAGCCAGTTCTGCCACGCGCCGGAGTGCCCGTGGATGAGCACGACGGGCGGGCCGGAGCCGACGTCGACGACGTTCACGGGACGGTCGGCGACCTCCACCCAGCGGCGGTGCGCGGCCCAATCCACCTCGAGCCAGAGGGGGTCCACGGTGGAACCTAGACTAGACGCGGGAGCCGCCCGGATGCGCATCGCCATCGACATCGACTCGACGCTGCACCACTACTGGGACGTCCTCTCGGACGCGGCCCGGCGCCGCTTCGGCATCGACCTGCCCTACGAGGAGCAGTTCGACTGGGGCATCACGCGCCTCAAGCCCAAGCAGCTCGAGGTGTGCATCGAAGAGACCCACAGCGACGAGGCGATCCTCGCCGCCGAGCCGTACCCGGGCGCCGTCGGGGCCGTCCGCCGCTGGCACGAGGCCGGCCACTTCATCCACGTCACCAGCCACCGCCGCGACCGCTGCCACCCGGCGACCGAGCAGTGGCTGCACCGGATCGGGCTGCCGTTCGACGAGCTCTACTGCTCGTTCGACAAGGTCGCGCGCTGCCGCGAGATCGGGATCGACCTGCTCATCGACGACTCGCCCGTGAACCTCCAGCACGCGATCGACGCCGGGATCGCCGTCGCCACGCTGCGCCACCCGTGGAACGCCGAGCTGTGCGAGATCGAGGACGTGATCTGGGCCGACGACTGGCCCGGGCTGGAGCGGGCGCTCGCCCCGCTGCTCGACGGCGCCCCGCGCGCGTAGCGCCGCCGCCGGACGGGCCGCGACGCGCCGCTTTGCGGTGCCTCGGGCGTCGGGGCGTCCGCGCCGGGACCTCCCGGTGACGGCGAGCTTGCAACGCTCGCGCAGAAGCCCGGTTCTCGCCTACCATGGCGCGGGGTGCGTCGCCGACTCGTCGTCATCACCGCCGCCGTCGTCGTCCTCGTCCTCGGCGGCCTCGCCGTGGCCGTCGCCGTGCTCGACGCCCGCGGCAAGGACAAGATCGCCGACGGCGTGCGCGTCGGCACCGTCGACGTGGGCGGCCTGACCGAGGCGGAGGCGCGCGCGAAGGTCCGCCGCGAGCTCCTCGAGCCGCTCGACGAGCCGATCGTCGTCACCTACGACGGGCGCACGTGGAAGCTCACCGCGAAGGACGCCCACGTCCGCGCCGACGTCGACGGGATGGTCGACGAGGCGATGCGGCGCAGCCAGGAGGGCGGGGTCCTCGAGCGCGCCTGGCGCCAGGCGACCGGCGGGAAGGTGAACGCGACGATCCCGGCCCAGGTCGAGTACTCGCGCAAGGCGATCAGCCGCTTCGTCGCCGACATCAAGAAGGACGTCGACGTCGCGCCCGTCGACGCCGAGATCTCGTTCAACAGCGCCGAGGACCTCGGCGCCACCGACGGCCGCCCCGGCGTCGAGCTGAAGGCGCGCAGGCTGAAGCGCCGCATCGAGGCCGCGATCGCCAACCCGGACGCGAAGCGGACCGTGCGCGCGAAGACCCGCACGGTCGAGCCGGCCGTCACCCGCGAGACGCTGGCCGAGAACTACCCGGTCGTCCTCACCGTCGACCGCAACGCGTTCAAGCTCCACCTGTGGAAGGGCCTGAAGCTCGAGAAGACCTACGACGTGCGCGTCGGCCAGCAGGGCCTCGAGACCCCCGCCGGGCTCTACCACATCCAGAACAAGGCGATCGACCCGGCCTGGAACGTCCCGTACTCCGACTGGACCGGCGACCTCGCCGGCAAGGTCATCCCCGGCGGCGTCCCGGAGAACCCGCTGAAGTCCCGCTGGATGGGCATCTACGACGGCGCCGGCATCCACGGGATCGACCCCAGCCAGTACCACACGATCGGCACCGCCGCCTCGCACGGCTGCGTCGGCATGCGGATCCCCGACGTCGAGGAGCTCTACGACGAGGTCCCGGTCGGCGCCCCGATCTACATCGAGTAAGGGAGGCGCCCGCCCGGCGGGCCCGGTCGCCGGGAGCGGGGTTCGGCCAGGGGCGCGACCCGCGGGTGCAGCCGGGGACCGGGGTCAGGACGGCCTGACGCCGATCTGATCCGGGGGAACCTCCTCCCAGCCGCGGCTCAGGAGCAGGTCATGGTGGGGGGTGTGGCGAAACACCAGGCTGCCGATGAAGATCCCGCGTTCCCGCCGCCGCATCACGGCGTACCACAGCGTCGTCGCGTCGTCGGTCCCCTGGATGCGCAGCCAGGGCCGCGGCACCTGCCCGTCCTCGGTGGCGATGCCCGCCTCCACGAGCTGGCGAACGGTGGCGACCTGACCGGTGTCGGTGTCGATGCAGAAGATGGCCACGGTCCCGGAGGCTAGTCCCGCCTGGCAGGCCGCGCTCGGCCTCCTGGACGCCGACCTGCGCCGCCGCGGGGTCGCCGAGCGGACCCGCACCGAGTACGGCGCCGACGCCCGTGGCTTCGCGGCCTGGGCGACCGCCGCCGGGGTCGAGCCGGCCGCGGCCGGGACGCGGGTGCTGCGCCGCTACGCCGCGTCGCTGTCGGAGGCCGGGCACGCGCCGACGACGGTCGCGCGCAAGCTCGCGTCGCTGCGCGCCCTGTTCCGGGCGCTGCGCGAGCACGGCGAGATCGACCACAACCCGGCCGACCTCGTGCCGTCGCCGCGCCGGCCGCAGAAGCTGCCGCGGGTCCTCAAGCCCGAGGAGATGTCGCGGCTGCTGGACCGCATCCCCGCCTCGACGCCGCTGGAGGCGCGCGACCGCGCGATGTTCGAGCTGGCCTACGCCTGCGGGCTGCGGGCCGAGGAGATCGTCCGCCTCGACGTCGCCTCCGTGCAGTTCGACGCCGAGGCCGTCCGCGTGGAGGGCAAGGGCGGCAAGACCCGGATCGTCCCCGCGGGGGAGACGGCGCTGCGCGCGGTCGCCCGCTACCTGGAGCGGGCCCGCCCGGTCCTCGTCGACCGCGCCGCGCGCACCCCGACCGACGCGCTGTTCGTGTCGAAGTCGGGCCGCCGGCTGTCGACCTCGGACGTGCGCCGGCGGCTGCGCGTGTGGACCCGCCAGGTCGGCCTGCAGGGCGGCGTCTCGCCCCACGCGCTGCGCCACTCGTTCGCCACCCACCTCCTCGACGGCGGCGCCGACCTGCGGGCGATCCAGGAGCTGCTGGGCCACAGCACGATCAGCACGACCCAGATCTACACTCGGGTAGAGTCCGCGCGGTTGCGCACCGCGTACGCGCGAAGCCATCCACGCGCGTGAGCGCGGGAGACCGGGACTCGTGGAGACCAACGTCAAAGCGATCGAGCTGCGAGACCTCTGGCGACGCTACACGTCGACGGGGGACGACCGGGCGCGTGAGCGCCTCGTCGTCGCGTACTCGCCGCTCGTGAAGTACGTCGCCGGGCGGATGGCGTCCGGGCTGCCCGCGCACGTCGAGGAGGCCGACCTCATCTCCTACGGGCTCGTCGGGCTCATCTCGGCGATCGAGCGCTTCGACCCCGACCGCGAGATCAAGTTCGAGACGTACGCGATCACGCGCATCAAGGGCGCGATCATCGACGAGCTGCGCTCGCTGGACTGGGTGCCGCGCTCGGTCCGCGCCCGCGCCCGCGACATCGAGCGCGCGAACTCCGTCCTCGAGCACCGCCTCCAGCGCGCCCCGACCGACGAGGAGATGGCCGAGGAGCTCGGCATCACCGTCGAGGAGTTCCAGGACTCGCTGCTGCAGATCTCGAACTCGTCGGTCGCCGCGCTCGACGAGCTGTGGACCGTCTCGGACGCCAGCGGCGACCAGGTCTCGCTCCTCGACACGCTCCAGGACCCGCAGGCCGAGGACCCGGCGTCGATCATGGACGCCACCGACCTCAAGGACCGCGTCGCCGACGCGATCGCCCGCCTGCCCGAGCGCGAGAAGCTCGTCGTCGCCCTCTACTACTACGAGAACCTGACGCTGCGCGAGATCGGCGAGGTCCTCGGCGTCACCGAGTCGCGCATCTCCCAGCTGCACACGAAGGCCGTGCTGCGGCTGCGCTCACGGCTGCAGGCCGACCCCGACGTCGGCCCCGCCGCGGCCTGACCGCCGCCGGCGCACGACCTCCCAGACCCCGAGCGCGACCGCGACCGGCACCGTCGCCGGCAGCGTGTCGAGCACGAGGAACAGCGCGTCGAAGGCGACGGCCAGGACGAGCACGAGCCCGGCGATCCGCGCCTGGTCGCCGCGGCGCGCCGCCTCGGCGGCGACGACCGCGCCGAGGCAGGCGGCCAGGAACAGGTCCCCGTAGCCCATCGACGCCGGGTCGACGATCGCCACCTGCAGCCGGGGGAGCCGGGCCGGGGGCGCGGCCGCGTTCAGCGCGTGGCTGGGTGCCTGCAGCTCCTCGGTGAGGATGAGGACGACGTCGGCGACCGCCATCGCGACGATCCCGAGCTTCAGGAGCAGGACCGGCGCGACGCCGCGCAGCAGCCGCGCGAGCGTCACCGTCGACAGCGCCGACAGCGCGACCGCGCACAGGTGCCCGCCGAGCGCGTCCGACCACGCCCATGCGCCCGCCAGCAGCGGCACCGCCGCGAGCGCGTACGCCGGGCGCGCCCCGTGCGCGGCCCAGCCGAGCGCGGCGGCGGCCAGCGGCGGGCACGCGATCAGCGCCAGCCACGTGAGCGCGCCGGCCAGCCCCGGCAGCGCCGTGATCCCGTAGACGACGCCGACGATCGACGCCGGCGGGATGAGCGCCCACCAGCGGCCCTCGAAGCGGCGCAGCGCCCACGGCAGCCCGGCCGCGGGCAGCGCGACGCAGGCCGCCTGCACGGCGTCAAGGGCGACGACGGAAGGCGACCAGGGCAGGTCCATGCGGGTGTAGGGTCCGAAGCTCCACGAGGAGAGAGGAGCGTAGGTATGCACAAGCGTGCAGACCGCATTCGCAACGTCGCACTCGTCGGCCACCGGGGGAGCGGCAAGACCTCGCTGCACGAGGCGTTGCTCTTCCAGGCCGGGGCGATCAACCGCCTCGGATCGGTCGTCGAGGGCACGACGGTCTCGGACTCGGACCCCGACGAGCGGGCGCGCCAGATGTCGATCGGCGCGACGCTGAGCTCCTTCGAGTGGCAGGACCGCCGCATCAACCTCCTCGACACGCCCGGCGACCCGTCGTTCGTCGCCGACGCCCTCGGCGCGCTGCGCGTCTGCGAGTCGGCCGTGTTCGTCGTCAACGCCGTCATGGGCGTGGAGGTGTCGACGACCCGGCTGTGGCGCCGCGCCGCGGAGCTCGACCTCGCCCGCCTCGTCTTCGTGAACATGCTCGACCGCGAGCGGGCCGACTTCTTCCGCACCCTCGACGCGCTGAAGGCCGCCTTCGGCCCGCACGTCGTCGCCACCGAGATCCCGATCGGCCGCGAGCACGACGTCCAGGGCGTCGTCGACCTCGTCGACATGAAGGCCTACGTCTACGCCGACGCGTCACGCGACAACTGCACCGAGATCGAGATCCCCGACGACCTGCGCGCCCAGGCCGAGACGTACCGCGAGAAGCTGATGGACGAGGTCGCCGAGGTCTCCGAGCCGCTCATGGAGCGCTACCTCGAGGGCGAGGAGATCTCGCACGAGGAGATCGTCGACGCCCTCAAGGAGGGCACGAACCACGGCGACATCTTCCCCGTCACCTGCGGCGTCGCCACCCGCAACATGGCGACGAACCGGCTGCTCGACGCGATCGTCGAGGACCTGCCCAGCCCCGTGAAGCACGGCGGCCTCGACGTCGGCGACCTGACCCTCGAGCCGACCGAGGACGCCGAGCTGTTCGCCTACGTCTTCAAGACCCGCGCCGACCCGTTCGCCGGGCGCCTCAACCTCTTCCGCGTCTACCAGGGCGTCCTGCGCAAGGACAGCCAGGTGCTGAACACGCGCGCCCACGCCAAGGAGCGGATCGGGCAGCTGCTGACGTTCAGCGGCAAGGACACCGTCCTCGTCGACGAGTTCGGGCCCGGCGACATCGGCGCGGTCGCCAAGCTCAAGCAGACCCGGGCCGGCGACTGGCTCGCCGACCGCGACGAGCCGATCGAGATGCCGTCGATCCCGCTGCCCGCCCCGGTCATGGCCTTCGCGATGGAGCCGAAGGCGAAGGGCGACGAGGACAAGGTCTTCAGCGCGCTGCGCCGCCTCCAGGAGGAGGACCCGACGATCGACCTGCACCGCGACGAGCAGACCGGCGAGCAGATCGTCGCCGGCCTGTCGCAGATCCACGTCGAGGTCATCGTCGACCGCCTGCGCGAGCGCTTCGGCGCCGAGGTGACGCTGAAGCCGCCGCGCGTCCCCTACCAGGAGACGCTGCGCCGCCCGGCGAAGGCGCACGGGCGCCACAAGAAGCAGTCCGGCGGGCGCGGCCAGTTCGGCGACTGCCACATCGAGATCGAGCCGCTCGCGCCCGGCAGCGGCTTCGAGTTCGTCGACGAGATCAAGGGCGGGGTGATCCCGAGCCAGTTCATCCCCGCCGTCGAGAAGGGCGTCCGCGAGGCGATGCAGAGCGGGCCGGTCGCCGGCTTCCCGGTCAAGGACGTCCGCGTCCGGCTCGTCGACGGCTCCTACCACTCGGTCGACAGCTCCGAGATGGCGTTCAAGACCGCCGGCGCGATCGCGATGCGCGAGGCGATGGCGCAGGCCGACGGGGCGCTGCTGGAGCCGATCATGCTCGTCACCGTCTCGGTGCCCGAGGACTGCGTCGGCGACGTCATCGGCGACCTCAACGCCCGCCGCGGCCGGCCGCAGGGGATGGAGCCGGCGGGCGGCATGACCGAGATCAAGGCCGAGGTGCCGATGGCGGAGATGCTCAGCTACGCGCCCGACCTGCGGTCGCTGACCGGCGGCCAGGGGGACTACACGATGGAGTTCCTGCGCTACGAGGAGGTGCCGGCGCACCTCGCCCAGAAGGTGGTGGCCGAGGCGGAGAAGGCGGCCATGGCGTTGTAGGCTCGTAGCCCTCGTGACGCCCAAGCAGATCGCAACCAACCAGGCCATGGTGTCCTGCGACGTCTGCGGGCGGACCCTGCTGCGCGGGGAGCACGCCGACGTGTTCCTCCACGGCGGCCAGCGCCGCAACGTCTGCGAGCTCTGCACGCAGCGGGCGGCGCTGGAGGGCTGGATCCGCGAGGGCCTCGTCGACGACATGCCGGTGCGCCAGCGCGGCCGCCGCGAGCGCGGCTCGTTCTTCGCGCGCCTGCGGCGCCGGTCGGCGAAGGCCGAGGAGGTCCCGTCGGTCGAGAACGGCATCCGCCGCCACGCGCCGCGGGCCGCGGCCGACGAGCCGCTGGAGCCGCCCGTCCTGCCCTACGGCGACGAGCGGGAGCCGACCTACGTGGCCGAGGTCGCGCCGGCGCCCGCCCCGCCGCCGGCGCCCGCGCGGACCGCGCCCGCCGAGCGCGTGCACGAGCCGCGCCACGTCCACGCCGTCCCGACGAACGCCGACATGAAGCGTGCCCGGGCGGTCGAGCTGTTCAACGCGTCGCCGCACCCGCGCACGATCGCCGGGGTCGCGCGCTCGCTCGGGGCCCCGTTCGTCGTCGTGCGCCCGTCGCCCACCGAGGGGTCGATCGTGTCGATCACCACCGGCTGGGAGCTGTGCTGGTACCGCTACGAGGTCGACCTCGCCGACGAGGCCGCGGGCGTGCGCCTGTGCGCCCAGGGCGACGAGCTCTCGCAGCTCGACCCGGCCGACCAGCAGCCGAACGCGGCCGCCGACGCGCGAGGTGAGATCCACCTCGTCTCGGGGTAGCGAACCCGGTCGATGATCTACTGCGTCGTCCCGGAGCCGCTCGCCGACCGGCTCCTCCCGAAGCTGTCCGCCTACTACGCCGACGACCCGAACGTGACGGTGATCGTCGACCGCCGCCGCGCCGAGCGGCGCACCGGCGAGGAGCCGCCCGTCGAGCCGCCGCAGGAGCGGCGCGAGCGCCGCGACCGGCGCCGCGCCCGGGTCGCCGGCGACTTCCCGGTCATCGATCCGGAGTGAGGCTCGTCGTCCACGTCGACGGCGGCGCCCGCGGCAACCCGGGCCCGGCCGCCGCGGCCGCGGTCCTCTCGACGCCCGGCGGCGAGGTCGTCGACGAGGCGACCGAGCTGCTGGGGGAGACGACGAACAACGTCGCCGAGTACCGGGGCCTGCTGCTCGGCCTGCGCCGCGCCCGCGAGCTCGGCGCCACCGAGGTCGAGGTCGTCAACGACGCCGAGCTCGTCGCCCGGCAGCTCACCGGCGAGTACCGGGTCCGCCACGCGGCGCTGAAGCCGCTGCACGCGGAGGCGCTCGCCGCGCTCGCCGCCTTCGACGCCTGGACGATCCGCTCGGTGCCGCGCGCCGAGAACGCGGCCGCCGACGCGCTCGTCAACGCGGCGTTGGACGAGGCCGCGGGCGGGTAGGAGCCGCGCTGCGGCCGTCGGCGCCGGATCGGCGATCCCGGCGCTCGCCGGCATTCGACTACAGTTGACGAGACGGGCCGTCGATGAACTCGTCGAGGCTCCGGATTCGCCCGCGCACCGGCCGGGCAGGAAAGGACGCAATGATCGCTCGCCGCCACACCTCCGCCACCGTCGAGTCCGCGCCGTCGGCCGACGCGGATCGCGATCCAGGGCGGAAGCTGCTCGAGGACGCCGAGCACATGTCGCCCGAGAACCAGGCGTACGTGCGTGAGGCCGTCGTGGCCTGGCGCTCGATGGAGCCGCACGAGCTCGACGAGCTCGACGTGCTCATCTAGCGGTCGCGCCGAAGGTGGACCTGGCCGCGCCTGGCGCGGCGTCCGCTTCCGGGGCGGAACGCGGGGAACGCCCGCATGAGCACGTCGCTCCGGCGGTGGTCGACGACCCAGTCGACGCACCCGTCGCCGACGCCGTGACCGGCGAGGGCCTGCGCGATGTCCCACACGCACGCGGTCAGCGCCGCGAGGACCTCGAGCCGCTCGCTCGCGATGAGCGTGCGGGCGATGGAGTGGCTGCGGATGAGGACGCTCTCGTCGGACTCGACGTGGATCTGCATGTCCCCGACCTGGACGTCGCGGGCGAACGCGTGCCAGCCGCGCGCGACCAGGTGACGGCCACGTTCGTCCTGGGTCCCGATCACCCAGTTCGCATCCGGCCTGGGCCAGTCGGCGACCCTGATGATCGTGTCGCCGCCAATGGATCGGCCAGGCCTGATCGCTATCGGAGCCATGAGCGATCGGGCATCGTGTCACAGTGGGCGGCGCCGACGGCCGACCCCGGGTCCGATTCCGCCGCTCCCCGGCGTCGGTTCCACGAACCGCGTGCGCGACCCCGTCGTGCGGGGTAGCGAGGCGGCGATGGCGCGCTCGCTCTGGAACGGGACCGTGATGCTCGGGCTGCTCGCCGTCCCGGTGAAGGTCCACGCCGCCACCGAGTCCAGGACCGTGCGCTTCCACGAAGTGCACCTGAAGGACGGGGCGCGCATCCGCCACCGGCGCTGGTGCACGCAGGAGGACGCCGAGGTGCCGTGGGCGGAGGTCGTCAAGGGCTACCGGCTCAGCAGCGGCGAGGACGTCGTGCTCGAGCCCGACGAGCTGAAGGCGGCGGCCGGCGACCGCGCCCACGTCATCGAGATCGAGGACTGCGTCGACGCCGCCGCCATCGACCCGGTCTTCTACGACGCGACCTACCACCTCGGCGCCGGCGACGACGGCGGGGCGGCCTACCGGCTCCTGCACGACGCGCTCGCGACGGCCGGGCGGGCCGCGATCGGCCGCTTCACGTTCCACGACCGCGAGCGCGTCGTCGCGATCCGCCCGCGCGACGGCGCCCTCGCGCTCCACACGCTGCGCTTCGCCGACGAGATCGTCGACCCGGCCTCGCTCGACGTCGCCGCGCCGCGCGCGACGCCGGGCCGCAAGGAGCTGCGGCTGGCCGAGCGGCTCGTCGAGACGCTCCACGAGCCGTTCGACCCCGAGCGCCACCGCGACACGTACCGCCGCGCCGTCCAGCGGGCGATCGCCGCCAAGGCGAAGGGGAAGGCGATCGAGGCGCCCGACGCGCCGGAGCCCGAGGCGCCCGACGACCTCGCCGCCGCGCTGGAGGCGAGCCTCTGATGCCCCGGGCGCTCTGGAGCGGGACGCTCTCGTTCGGCCTCGTGAACGTGCCGGTGCGCCTGTACAGCGCCGTCCGCGACCACGACCTCCGCTTCCACCTCCTCCACCGCGAGGACGGCGCCCGGATCGAGACCCGCCGCTTCTGCGAGCGCGAGGACGCGGAGGTCGGGTGGGACGAGATCGGGCACGGCTACGAGCGCCGCGACGGCACCCAGGTCGTCCTCACCGACGAGGAGCTGCAGGCGATCGCCCCGAAGCGCACCCGCACGATCGAGATCGGCGCCTTCGTCGACGTCGCCGAGATCGACCCGGTCCTCTACGACCACCCCTACCTGCTCGTGCCCGCGGGGGAGGCCGAAGGCGTGCGCCGCGCCTACCGGCTCCTCGTCGAGGTCATGCGCGACCGCGACCAGGCCGCGATCGGGCGGATCGTCCTGCGCACGAAGGAGCACCTCGTCGCCGTCCGCGTCCGCGACGGCCTGCTCGCCCTGACGACGATGCGCTTCCACGACGAGGTCCGCCCGACGACCGGCATCGACCCCGGCGGGCGCCGCCGGCCGACCAAGCAGGCGCTCGACCGGGCCGTCAGGCTCGTCGAGGCGCTCGGCGCCGACTGGGACCCCGAGCGCTACGAGGACCGCTACCGCGCGCGCCTGCAGCGGGTCGTGCGCCGCAAGCGCCGCGGCCAGGCGATCGCGCCGCCGCCGCCCGAGGTGGCCGCGCCGCCCCCCGGCGACCTCATGGCCGCCCTCGAGGAGAGCCTCGCCGAGGTCCGCGGCCCGGGCAAGGGCCGGCGCGCGACGGCGGCCGCCGACTAGGATCGCGCCACGTGCTCGGCCTCCCGGACTCCGTCACGGCGTGCCTGTTCGACCTCGACGGGGTCCTGACGACGACGGCCACCGTTCACTTCGCCGCCTGGAAGGCGATGTTCGACGCCTACCTGCGCGAGCGCGACGGCCCCGGCTTCCGGCCCTTCGAGCAGGCCGACTACGACGCCCACGTCGACGGCAGGCCCCGCGACGACGGCGTCCGCGCGTTCCTGGCCTCGCGGGGCATCCGCCTCGACGAGGCGCAGGTCCGCGCCCTCGGCGACCGCAAGAACGCGCTCGTGCGCCGCGTCATCGCCGAGCACGGCGTCACCCCGTACCCCGGCAGCGTCCGCTACCTCGCCGCCGTCCGCGCCGCCGGGCTGCGCACCGCCGTCGTCTCCTCGAGCGCGAACTGCCGGGCGGTGATCGTCGCCGCCGGGATCGCCGGCGACCTCGAGGCCCGCGTCGACGGCGTCACCCTCGCGCGCGAGCACCTGCGCGGCAAGCCCGCGCCCGACACGTTCCTGCGCGCCGCGCAGCTGCTCGGCGTCGCGCCCGCCGCCGCCGCGGTGTTCGAGGACGCCCTCGCGGGCGTCGAGGCCGGGCGTGCCGGCGGGTTCGGCTGGGTCGTCGGCGTCGACCGCGTCGGCCAGGCCGACGCGCTGTGCGCCCACGGCGCCGACGTCGTCGTGCGCGACCTCGCCGACCTCCTCGACCGGGAGCCGGGCGCGTGACGATCGGCCTCGAGTCGTTCCCGCCCGAGCCGTGGTGCGTGCGCGAGACGCGGCTGCGCCCCGAGGTGCTCGCCCAGACCGAGTCGATCTTCGCGCTCGCCAACGGCCACCTCGGCCTGCGCGGCAACCTCGACGAGGGCGAGCCGCGCGTCCTCAGCGGCACCTACCTCAACGGCCTCTACGAGTCCTACCCGCTCGAGTACGGCGAGCGCGGCTTCGGGTTCGCCGAGGACGGCCAGGCCGTCGTCAACGTCACCGACGGCAAGCTCATCCGCCTTCTCGTCGAGGACGCCCCGTTCGACATCCACCGCGGCACGCTCGAGCGCCACGAGCGCACGCTCGACTTCCGCAGCGGCGTGCTCACCCGCGACGTGCGCTGGCGCAGCGAGGCCGGGCACGCGGTCCGCGTCACGAGCCGGCGGCTCGTCTCGTTCGTCGACCGCAGCGTCGCCGCGATCTCCTACGAGGTCGAGGCGCTCGAGCAGCCGCTGCGCGTCGCCATCCAGTCGAACCTCCACGCCAACCAGGAGGACCGGCCCGCCGGCGCCGACCCGCGCGCCGGGACGGCGCTCGGCGCCGTCCTCGAGAGCCTCCTGCACATCGAGCACGGCCTGCGGGTCGTGCTCGCCCACCGCACGAAGCGCAGCGGGATCACGTTCGCGGCCGGGATGGAGCACGCGATCGCCGCCGACGGCGACGTCATGACGCTGACGCAGGCCGAGCCCGACCTCGGCCGCGTCACGCTCGCGCTCGCGCTCCACCCGGGCCGGCCCCTCCGGCTCACGAAGCTGCTCGCCTACCACTGGTCCGCCCACCAGTCGGTCGACTGGCTGCGCGACCAGGTCGACGCGAGCCTCGAGACCGCGCTCGCGCAGGGCTTCGACGTCCTCGCCGAGCGCCAGCGCGCCTACCTCGACGACTACTGGGAGCGGGCCGACATCGAGGTCGACGGCGACCCGGAGATCCAGCAGGCGCTGCGCTTCGCCCAGTTCCACGTCCTGCAGGCGTCCGCCCGGGCCGAGACGCGCGCGATCGCGGCCAAGGGCCTCACCGGCCCCGGCTACGACGGCCACGCGTTCTGGGACACCGAGGCGTTCGTCCTGCCCGTCCTCATCCACACGCTGCCGCAGGCCGCCCGCGACGCGCTGCGCTGGCGCCACCGGATCCTGCCGCTGGCCACGGCCCGCGCGCAGCAGCTCGGCCTGCGCGGCGCGGCGATGCCGTGGCGCACGATCCACGGGGAGGAGTGCTCGGGCTACTGGCCGGCCGCGACCGCCGCCTTCCACGTCAACGCCGACGTCGCCTACGCGGTCGAGCGCTACGTCGCCGCCACCGGCGACGAGGACTTCCTGCGCGAGGAGGGCATCGAGCTCCTCGTCCAGAGCGCGCGGCTGTGGATGCACCTCGGGCACGTCGGCGCCGACGCGCGCTTCCACATCCACGGCGTCACCGGCCCCGACGAGTACTCGGCCCTCGTCGACGACAACGCCTTCACGAACCTGATGGCGGCGCGCAACCTCGCCGCGGCCGCGGACGCGGCGATGCGCTTCCGCTCCGACGCCGCCCGGCTCGGGGTCGTCCCGGCCGAGGTGCAGGCGTGGCGGCGCGCCGCCGAGGACGTCTACGTCCCGTTCGACGAGCGGCTCGGCGTCCACGCCCAGGACCAGGACTTCCTGGCCCACGACGTGTGGGACTTCGAGGGCACCGAGGCCGACCGGTACCCGCTGCTGCTGCACTTCCCGTACTTCGAGCTGTACCGCAGGCAGGTCGTCAAGCAGGCCGACCTCGTCCTCGCCCTGCACCTCTGCGGCGACCGCTTCACCCACGAGGAGAAGCAGCGCGCCTTCGAGCACTACGAGCCGCTGACCGTCCGCGACTCGTCGCTGTCGGCGGCGACCCAGGCGGTCGTCGCCGCCGAGGTCGGCCACGTCGAGCTCGCCTACGACTATCTGGCCGAGGCGGCGCTCATGGACATCCACGACCTCGACCACAACACGCAGGACGGGGTCCACATCGCGTCGCTGGCCGGCGCGGTCATCGCGGCGACCGCCGGGCTGGGCGGGATGCGCGAGTACGACCACCGGCTGGAGTTCCGCCCGCGGCTGCCGCGCGACGTGACGCGCCTGGCCTTCACGGTCACCCAGCGCGGGTCGCGGCTCGGCGTCGAGGTGCGCCGCGACGCGGCGACGTACACGCTGCGCGCCGGCGCGCCGCTGACGATCGCCCACTACGGCGAGCAGATCGTCGTCGCGGAGGGGGCGCCGCAGACGCGGCCGATCGCGCCGGAGGAGGACCGGCCCCCGGTCGCCCAGCCGCGCCACTGCGAGCCGAAGGTCCGCCGGGAGCGGGAGCACTGAGCACCCGCCCGCCTGCGGGCTCGGGCCTCGTCAGCGGGGGCCGCCCAGGGGGCGGGACCCGCGGGTCTCAGTCCTGGGCGGCCTCGCGGCGCCGGCGGCGCTCGTCGGCGCGGCGGCGGTAGGCCGTCCCGAAGACGTTGTCCCACCACGGCGCGCTGATGCCGTACATGATCCGGTCGTCCTGGAAGTGGTGGCGCATGTGCAGCTCGCGGAACTTGCGCCCGATCCTCGTCTTCGGACGGCCGTGGTGCAGGTAGTAGTGCAGCTCGTCGTAGACGAGGTAGCTGGCCAGGAACGCGGACATGAACATCCACGCGGCCGGCGTCCCGAGGACGAGGACGAAGAGGCCGTACATGAGCGCCGCCAGCGGCAGGCTCACCGCCGGAGGCATGACGAGCCGCTTCGGGTCGTTCGGGTGATCGTGGTGGACGCCGTGGATGATCCAGTGCAGGCGGGCGCCGATGCCCTGCTCGGGCTCGAAGTGGAAGACGAGCCGGTGCAGCCAGTACTCGAACAGCGTCCAGAAGACGTAGCCGCCGGCGATGCACGCGACGATCTCCAGCCAGCCCATGCGCGTGACGCCGAGCACGAACAGCACCACGATCACCGGCACGTAGATGATGACCGGGACGAGGTGGTGCACGCGCGAGAAGCGGTCCAGCAGCGGCCACTTGAACATGGGCGGGGACGCCGCCAGCTTCTCGGCGCGGGTTGCGTACTGGGGAGCGCTGTCAGTGCTCACGGACTCGGACTCCTGCCTTCCGTCACCGGGTGCGACACGAACGGGACAGCCGGATCTTAGACCCAGTCCCCGGCCGTTTCCGAGACGTCCTGTCTCGCGTCGGACGCGCGGCGCTCAGCCGGCGACGGCCAGCGCCTCGCGCCGCGCGGCGGCCGACGCGCGCACCTCGCCGCGCCACAGCGGCTTGGCGTGGACCGTCTGGACGACCCCGATGCGGCGCTCGGCGAAGCCCGCCTCGCAGTAGGCGAGGTAGAGCCGCCACATCCGCCGGAAGCGCTCGTCGTAGCCGAGCTCCCCGAGCCGCGCCGCGTGCGCCTCGACGTTCTCGCGCCAGGCCCGCAGCGTGTGGACGTAGCTGCTCGTGAGGTCCTCGAGGTGGACGGTCCGCAGGTCGGTGTCGCGGGCGATGCAGCGCGCGATGACCTCGTTCGACGGCAGGCACCCGTTCGGGAAGATGTGCGTGCGGATGAACGAGCGCGTGAACCGCTCGACCGAGTAGGCGCGGTCGTCGATGACGATCGCCTGCAGGAGCATGAGCCCGTCGGGCTTCAGCAGGTTCGAGCAGGCGGCGAAGTACGTGTCGAAGTCCTTCCAGCCGACCGCCTCGATCATCTCGATCGAGACGAGCTTGTCGTAGCGGCCCGCGAGGTGGCGGTAGTCCTCCATCACGACCGTGATCCGGTCGCTCAGGCCCGCGTCGGCGATGCGGGCGACGGCGAGGTCGCGCTGCTCGCGCGAGAGCGTCGTCGTCGTCACCCGGCAGCCGGTGGTGCGCGCCGCGTGGATCGCGAGGCCGCCCCAGCCGGTGCCGATCTCGACGAGGTGGTCGTCCGGGCCGAGGTCGAGCTTGGCGCAGATGAGGTCGAGCTTGGCCCGCTGGGCGTCCTCGAGCGACATGCCCGGTTCGGCGAAGAACGCGCACGAGTACGTCATCGTCGGGTCGAGCATGAGCTCGAACAGGTCGTTGCCGAGGTCGTAGTGGGCGGCGATGTCCTTGCGGCTGCGCTCGGGCGTGTTGCGCACGAAGGCGTCGCGCACGCGCAGCGCCGGCTCGCGGACCGGGGCCAGCCGGCGGCGGACCGCGTCGGCGGCGGTCACGTTGCGGGCCGCGACCCGGATGACGGCGGCGAGGTCGGGCGTGTCCCACAGCCCCTCGGCGTAGGCCTCGGCCATCCCGCGGCTGCCGCGCAGGAGCATCGTCCACGCCCGCGGCGAGCGGATCTTGACCGTGGCCGACGGCTCGCCGCCCGGCCCGAACTCGGTGCGGCGCCCGCGCTCGACGACGGTCAGGCGGCCGGTGCGCAGGCGCGACAGCAGGGCGTGCAGGGCGGTGCGGGCCATGCGCTCCTTCATGGCCCCGGGAGCCTAATTGAGACACCCCTCCAGGGAAAGCGCCAGGCGGGCCGGACCGGCCGCGGACCGCAGGTTGACTGGCGAGTCAATCACGGGGGTATGCTGTCGGGCACAGGCCCCGTGGAGTGCGACCGCCGGGGGAGAAACCTGCCCGTGGAGTGCGACCGCCGGGCGTTCTCACCGAAAGGACCCAACCATGCCCGAAGCCGTCATCGTCGACGCGATTCGGACGCCGGTCGGGCGAGCGTTCAAGGGCTCGCTCGTCCCGCTGCGCCCCGACGAGACGCTCGCCTTCGTCGTCGACCGGCTCCTGGAGCGCAACCCGCAGGTCGACCCGTCGACCGTCGAGGAGCTCATCGCCGGGTGCGGCCTGCCGCAGGGGCTGCAGGCGAACAACATCGGCCGCATCGCCGTGCTGCTCAGCGAGAAGCTCGGCCAGCAGACGAACGGCTCGACGATCTCGCGCTACTGCGCCTCCGGCCTGGACGCGATCCGCATCGCGGCCAACAACGTGAAGGCGGGCCAGGGCGACGTCTACCTCGCGGGCGGCGTCGAGTTCGTCTCGCGCTACAACGCCCAGCAGGAGGCCGCCCACCCCGAGGACCAGAACGAGAGGCTCCAGGGCAAGCAGCCCGGGCAGCCGAACGCGTACATCGCGATGGGCCTGACGGCCGAGAACGTCGCCGAGCGCTACGGGGTCACCCGCGAGGCGCAGGACGCCTACGCGCAGCGCTCCCAGGAGCGGGCGGTCGCCGCCCAGGAGAGCGGCTTCTTCGACCGCGAGATCGTCCCGGTCACGCTCCCCGACGGGACCGTCGTGGCCAAGGACGACGGCCCGCGGCCGAGCTCGACGCTCGAGAAGCTCGCCTCGCTGGAGCCGGCGTTCAAGCCGGGCGGGACGGTCACCGCCGGCAACTCGTGCCCGCTCAACGACGGCGCCGCCGCCGCGCTCATCATGAGCGACGCGAAGGCCGCCGAGCTCGGGCTGACGCCCCGCGCCCGGGTGATCACCGCCGCGACCTGGGGCAACGAGCCCGAGTACATGGGCGTCGCGCCGATCGGCGCGATCCGCAAGGTCCTCGAGCGGGCCGGGATGACGATCGGCGACGTCGACGTCGTCGAGCTCAACGAGGCGTTCGCCGCCCAGGTCATCCCGATCGCCGAGGAGGTCGGCATCGACGAGGACAGGCTCAACCCGCACGGCGGCGCGATCGCGCTCGGCCACCCGTTCGGGATGACCGGGGTGCGGATCATGGCCACGCTCCTCAACGACCTCGAGACGCTCGACGCGACGATCGGCCTCGAGACGATGTGCGTCGCCCAGGGCCAGGGCGAGGCGATGCTCGTCGAGCGCCTCGGCTAGCCGGGGCGCCCCGTGGGGCGAGTTCCCTCCGAGGGGTGGAGGGATCTCGCCACACGTCCCGGCGGGACGCGGGCGTCAGGCCGCGTCGCGCAGCGCCCGCAGCTCGCGGCGCAGCGCGAGCTGCTGCAGCCCGCGCTTCTCGACCGTCCGCACCCGCTCGGCCGACATCCCCAGCCGCTCGCCGATCGCCGTCAGCGTGTGCGGCGTCGCGTCCTCGCCGAGCCCGTAGCGCAGCCGGATCACCTCGCGCTCGGGCGAGTCGAGCTCGTCAACCGTCCGGCGGACCGCCTCGCGCGACAGCTCGATGTGCAGCTCGTCGCCGACGTCGCCGACCGAGCCGGGGAGGAGGTCGCCGAACGTCGCGTCGCCGCCCGCCTCCAGCGGCCGGTCGAGGCTCGTGACGACGCGCGCGGCCGCGTCGAGCTCGGCGATGCGCTCCGGGGTCAGGCCCGACGCCTCGGCCAGCTCCTCGATCGTCGGCTCGCGCCCGAGGCGCAGCGTCAGCTCGGCCCGCGCCCGCGCGACCTTGCGCTCGCGCTGCTCGACGTTCGTCGGCAGGCGGATCGTGCGGGCCCGGTCGGCGATCCCGCGCTGGATCGCCTGGCGGATCCACAGCGTCGCGTACGTCGAGAAGCGGAAGCCCTTGCGCCAGTCGAACTTCTCGGCGGCGCGGATCAGCCCGAGCATCCCCTCCTGAATGAGGTCGAGCAGCGCCATGTTCTCGGTCGCCGGGTAGCGCCGCGCGATCGAGACGACGAGCCGCAGGTTGTGGTTGACGAGCTGCTCCTTGGCGTCGAGGTCGCCGCGCTCGATCCGCTTGGCCAGCTCGATCTCCTGGGCGGGGGTGAGCAGCGGGTAGCGCCCCGCCTCGCGCAGGAACAGCGTCATCGCGTCGACGGTGTGCTCGGCGAGCTCGTCGTTCGACACCGCCGGCGGGGGCGCCGGATGGCCGCCCTCCACGAGCACCTCGACGTCGGCCTCGTCGAGGTCGCGCAGCAGCGCGCGGTCCAGGAGCGGTTCGGGGTCGGTCATCACCCCCGAACGATGGCCGCCCGCGGGCCGTCCAACATCCGTGAAAGCCCGCAGTCCGCGCCGCCTAGACTCGTCCCGTGGCAGCGTCCGCCCCGCCAGCGGCGCCCGCGACGGCGCCGGCTCTCGCCCTCGAGGACGCCTGGGTCGTCCGCGGCGGCCACCCGATCCTGCGCGGCATCGACCTCGTCGTGCCGCGCGGCGCGGTGACCGGCCTGCTCGGGCCCAGCGGGTGCGGCAAGTCGACGCTCATGCGCTCGGTCGTCGGGCTGCAGCGCCTGACCTCCGGCCGGGCGACCGTGCTCGACCGGCCCGCCGGCAGCCCGGAGCTGCGCTCGCGGGTCGCCTACGTCGCCCAGGGCCCGTCGGTCTACCGCGACCTCACCGTCGGCGAGAACCTCGACTACTTCGCCCGGCTCATCGGCGCCGGGCCCGACGACGTCGAGGCCGCCCTGGAGGCGACCGACCTCGCCGGCTTGCGCGGGCGGCGCGTCGCGTCGCTGTCGGGCGGCCAGACGACGCGCGTCTCGCTGGCCACCGCGCTGCTCGGCCGCCCCGAGCTGCTCGTCCTCGACGAGCCGACCGTCGGCCTCGACCCGATCCTGCGCGAGGAGCTGTGGGCGACGATGCGCGGCCTCGCCGACCGGGGCGCGACGCTCCTCGTCTCCAGCCACGTCATGGACGAGGCCGCCTACTGCGACGTCCTCCTCCTCATGCGCGAGGGCCGGATCCTCGCCGAGGACGCCCCGGACGCGCTGCGCGCCCGCACCGGCGCCGACGACATGAGCCAGGCGTTCGTGCGGATCGTGCGCGCCCGCCAGGCCGGGGGAGAGGCCCCGCGCACCGCCCCGCGCCGCCGCTGGCGCCCGGCGCGCCCGCGGCCCGAGGCGCCGCGGCCCAAGCACGCGGCGGCGACCGTCGCCCGCGTCCTGCACCAGCTCCGCCACGACCCGCTCACGGTCGCGCTCGTCCTTGTCATCCCGATCATCCTGCTCGCGCTCATGCGCTACGTGTTCCCGGGGCCGGACACGTTCCGGCGCATCGGGGTGCCGCTCGTCGGGATCTTCCCGTTCATGTCGCTGTTCATGGTCACGAGCGTGTCGTTCCTGCGCGAGCGGATGGCGGCGACGCTCGAGCGGCTCATGACGCTGCCGATCGCCCGGCTCGACCTCGTCGCCGGCTACGCGGGCGCGTTCACGCTCGTCGCCGCGATCCAGACGGCGATGACGATCGCGTTCGGCTTCGGCGTGCTCGGGATGCACAGCGAGCGGCCGGTCGCGCTCGTCGCGCTCGTCGCCGTCGTCGCCGCCCTGGCCGGGGCCGCGCTCGGGATCCTGTCGAGCACGATCGCCCGCAGCGAGTTCCAGGCCGTCCTGTGGATGGGCCTGCTCGTCCTGCCGCAGGTCATGCTCTGCGGGCTGCTCGTGCCGCGCGACGAGATGGCCGCCGTGCTCGAGGGCGTGTCGGCGGCGCTGCCGCTCACGTACGTCTACGACCTGCTCGACCGGATCGCCTCCGGGGCCGCGCTCCCGGCCGGCCGCGTCGCCCTCGACGCCGGCGCGCTGGCGCTCGGCACCGTCGTGCCGCTCGCCGTCGCGACGTTCACGCTGCGCCGCTCCAGCCGATGATCTCCGTAGTTCTCCGGCGGCGCGATTGCCGGATCCGACCCGATGGCGCCCCGCCGCTCGAGGCGTACGGTCACG
>JADGIB010000293.1 GCA_019683665.1 Solirubrobacteraceae bacterium | reverse complement strand
GGGGGGGGGGGGGGGGGGGGGGCGGGGGGGGGGCGGGGCCGCGGCGCCCCCCCCCCCCCCCGCTCGTCGACGAGGTGGACCTGCACCCCGGGGGCGAGCGGGGCGAGCAGCAGCTCGGCCAGGACCGCCGGGTCGCCGTCGGCGCCGAGCTGCGCGAGCAGGAGCGCGACGTGCTGGCGCCACGCCTGGTGGACGCCGGTGTGGTGGCGGGCGACGGGCGAGCCCTCCTCGGCGGCCGCGAGCACCTCGCGGTGGGCGACGACGAGGTCGAGGAGCGCGTGCAGGAACGCGCGCAGCCGCTGCGCCGGCGACGCGCCCGGCCCGAGCGGCGGCGCGCCGCGGATGACCGCCTCCTGGAGCTCGCGCTCGCGCTCGTCCACGAGCGCCATGAGCAGCCCGCGCTTGTCGCCGAACGCGCGGTAGATCGTGCCCGCCCCGACGCCGGCCGCGGCGGCGACGTCGGCGATCCGCAGCGCGGCGGCGCCGTCGCGGGCGACGAGCGCCTCGGTGGCGGCGAGCACGCGGGCCCGGTTGCGCTCGGCGTCGCTGCGGCGGGGCGGGGTCACGGACGCCAGTCTACCCCACAAGCGGAACGCGTTCCGCTATGCTCGGACATGAACCGGAACGTATTCCGCTTATGAGGAGGTCCGCCATGCCCACCCGCCTGCTGCTCGTCACCGCCTCCCCCCGCGGCGAGGCGTCCGAGTCCCTGCGCCTCGCCGGCGCGCTCGTCGACGCCTTCCGCGACGCCGGCGGCGGCGAGGTCGACGTGCTCGACCTGTTCGCCGACCCGCTCCCCGCCTTCGCCGCCGACGAGACCCGGGCGAAGATGGCCGTGATCGGCGGCGAGGCGCCGACCGGCGCCGCCGCCGTCGCCTGGGAGGAGGTGCTCGCGCTCGGCGCGCGCGTCGCCGCCGCGGACGCGCTCGTGCTCGCCGCGCCGATGTGGAACGCGACCGTGCCGTGGCCGCTGAAGCTGTTCATCGACACGCTGACCCAGCCGGGCGTCGCCTTCGGCTTCGACCCCGAGGCCGGCTACCAGGGCCTGCTCGGCGGCCGGCGCGCCGTCGTCCTCGCCACGAGCGCCGTCTACGCGCCGGGCGTGCCGCCCGCGTTCGGGATCGACTTCCACGTGCCCTACCTGGAGCACTGGCTCCAGATGTGCGGCTTCGGCCCGATCGACGTCGTGCGCCTGCAGCCGGCCTGGCCCGGCGACCCGAGCCTCGACGCGCACCGCGAGGCGGCGCTCGCGCAGGCCGCGGCGCTCGGCCGCGAGCTCGGGCGCGCGCCGGCCGCGGCGGCGGCCGCCGCGGGCGGCCTCGGCTAGCGTTCCGCGGCTATGGAGGGTTCGCACGCGATCGACGCGGCCACGGTTGCGCTCGAGCCGTGGCCGCTGCCGGAGGAGGCGATCGTCGCCGGCCGGCCGGAGGTGCGCGGCCGGGTCCTGCGCGAGTCGGCCGACGGGCGCGTCGAGCACGGCGTGTGGGAGCACACGCCGGGCACGTCGACCGACACCGAGGCCGACGAGGTGTTCGTCGTCCTCAGCGGCCGCGCGACCGTCGAGGTCGAGGGCGGGCCGACGCTCGAGCTCGCGCCCGGGACCGTCGGGTTCCTGCGCGCAGGGGACCGCACGACCTGGACCGTGCACGAGACCCTGCGCAAGGTCTACCACCTCACCCGCTGACGTCGGGCGGGGCCGCCGGGGGGGGCGCCGCCGACCGGCGCGCGGCGCCGGACATCGCCTGCAGGCGGGCCTGGACCGCCGCGTTGAGCGAGTCCGGCGTCCACGCGCCGTCGGCGTCGCGGGTCCCGGCGACGCGCCCGGTGAGGATCTCGAGCGCCTCGTCGATCGTGCGCACCGGCCAGACGCGGAAGCGGCCCGCCTCGATCGCGTCGAGCACGTCGGGGTCGAGCATCGCGCGGCGCAGGTTCGAGGCG
The DNA here is from genome assembly GCA_019683665.1 of Solirubrobacteraceae bacterium. Classification (GTDB taxonomy): domain Bacteria; phylum Actinomycetota; class Thermoleophilia; order Solirubrobacterales; family Solirubrobacteraceae; genus Capillimicrobium. The sequence continues at coordinate 2,232 of JADGIB010000293.1, read as the reverse complement.
GGCACGATGACGCCCTGGTCGCCGGTCAGCCCGCGCTCGCGGCACAGCGCGAAGAAGCCCTCGACCTTCTCGTTGACGCCGCCGATCGCCTGGATGCGCCCGTGCTGGTCGATCGAGCCGGTGACCGCGACGCCCTGGCGCACCGGCGCGTCGGCGAGGACGGACAGGAGCGCGAGCAGCTCGGCCGCCGAGGCCGAGTCGCCCTCGACCGGGCCGTAGGACTGCTCGAAGACGACGGAGGCGCGCAGGGCCAGCGGCGCGTCGTGGCAGTAGCGGCCGGCGAGGAAGCCGGTGAGGATGAGGACGCCCTTCGCGTGCAGCGGACCGCTCAGCTCCGCCTCGCGCTCGATGTCGACGACGTGGCCCTCGCCCGGGGCCGCGGTCGCGGTGATCCGGACCGGGTGGCCGAAGGCGACCGGGCCGCTGGAGCGGACGGCGAGGCCGTTGACCTGGCCGACGACGGCGCCGTCGAGGTCGATGCGGATCGTCTCGTCGAGGACGGCGGTGCGCAGCCGCCGCTCGGCGAGCGCCGACCGGGCGTGGCGGGCGGCGAGCGCGCCGCGGACGTCGGCGGCGGTGACCGTGTCGCGCCCGGCGCTGCGGGCGCGGTGCCCGGCCTCGCGGACGACCTCGACGAGCTCGCGCCGGCGGGTCGTCAGGCGCTCCTGGTGGCCGGCGACGCGGCTGCCGTGCTCGACGAGCGCGGCGACCGCGCCCGCGTCGAAGTGCGGGGTCGCGCCGTCGGCCGCCATCCGGCTGACGAGCGCGGCGTACCCGCGCTCGGTCTGCGGGGTGCGCGGCATCTCGTCGTCGAAGGCGACGTGGACCTTGAACAGCCGCGCGACGTCCTCGTCGGCGGCGTGCATCGCCGCGTGCAGCTCCGGGGTGGCGATGAGGACGACGACGAGGCTCGCCGCGACCGGCTCGGGCTGCGGCGTGACGCCGGGGAAGACCGTGTACTGGGCGCCCGGGTTCTCGATGCGGATCGTGCCCGACCGCAGGACCTCCTTCAGCCGCGCCCAGGCCAGCGGGGTGGCGAGCAGGTCGCGGGCCTCGAGGACGAGGTAGCCGCCGCGGGCCTCGTGGACGGCGCCGCCGCGCAGGTGGCGGTGGTCGGTCGTCACCGCGCCCCACGTCGTCTCGTACTCGACGCGCCCGAACAGCCCGGCGAACGACGTGTCCTGCGGGCTGAGGACCGGGGCGCCGCCGCCGGGGTCGCTGCGGACGAGGACGTTGACCGCGTAGCGCTCGGCCGGGCTCGGCCGCCGGGCGGCGAGCGCGGCGGCGGGCGGGGGCAGCTCCTCCTGCGGGGCGAACAGGTCGAGGTGGGCGACGATGTCCTCGCGCACCTCGTCCAGCCAGGCGGCGACGGCCGGCACGTCGTCCCAGCAGGCGCGGACCTGGTCGACGAGGTCCGACACGGCCGACAGCGCCACCTCGCGGCGCAGCTCGCGGTGGCGGGCGGCGGTCTCGCGGTCGAGGTCGCGCAGCTGCGCGAACGCCTTCTCGGACGGCTCGCGCAGCTCCTCGACGGCCGCCTCGAAGCGCCGGCGGGCCTCGGCGGGCATGTTCGCCATCTCCTCGGGGGTGAGCGGGCGCTTGGCGACGATCGGGACCATCGCGACGCCGCCCGGCGTGAGCTGCAGGCCGACGCCGAGCGCGTTCGCGCGCGCCTCGAGGCGGCCGAGCAGCTCGCGGCGGCGGCGGTCGACGTCCTCGTGCAGCTCGCGGTGGCGGGTGCGGAACGTCTCGCTCTCGAACGCCTGCTGCAGCCGCCGGGCCGCGTCGTCGACGAGGCCGGCGACGTCGGCGGCGAGCGCGTCGCCGCGCCCGGCGGGCACGTCGAGCGCGCGCGGGCGCATCTCGTCGGCGAAGCAGCGCACGTAGACGAGGTCGGGCGGGGCGGGCTCGCGGCGGGCGCGCTCCGACAGCCAGGCGAGCACGGCGGCACGGCGGCCGGTGCCGGGCGGGCCGGTGACGACGGCGTTGAAGCCGCCGTCGAGCTCGGCGGCGAGCTTCAGCGCCTGCTCGGCTGGCTCCTGGCCGGCGGGCGCGTCGGACGGCTCGACCTCCGCGGTCGTCGCGAACCCCAGGCTCGCGGGGTCGCAGCGGCGGCGCAGGTCGGCGGGGGCCGCCTCCGGCGGCGGGGACGGGACCGGGGACATCGCGGGCCAGCATCTCCGAACCGAGACGCCGCGTCCAGCGGGCCGACCCGCGCCGGCGATGGGGCGG
>JADGIB010000022.1 GCA_019683665.1 Solirubrobacteraceae bacterium | reverse complement strand
GGTCGGAGACGAGCGCGATCCGCTCGCCGGGCAGCTCGTTGACGCGCTCGACGCGGGCGACCGGGGTGGCGAAGAGGGCCCCCATCGAGGCGCGGACCGCCTTCGGCCCGTACGGGTCGGCGGTGTTCGGGCCGATCGCGACGCTGCCGGCGCCGAACGCGGCGGCCGAGCGCAGGATCGTGCCGACGTTGCCGGGGTCGCGCAGGCCCCACAGCGCGACGCAGCGGGGGCCGGACGGCCGCGGCGCCCAGCGCTCGCGGTAGACGGCCAGCGCGCGGGTGCCGGAGCCGAGCGCGGACACGCCGGCCAGCAGGGACGGCTCCACCTCCGTGCCCTCGAGGCCGCTGCCGGCGGCGACGAGCCGCTCCAGCGGCTCCCACCCGGCGGCGTCCGCGGCGGCGAGCAGGTCCTCGCCCTCGGCCACGAAGCGGCCGTCGCGGCGGCGCTGGAGCCGGCGGATCGTCTTCAGGCGGTCGTTGTGGGCGGAGGTGATCATGGACACGAAAAAGGGCGCCGTCGTCGCGGCGCCCTCGAGGTCTTGCGGTCGTTCCGTCTGCCTGCGTGCGGTCAGGCGGCAGCCGACGCCTCTCGGGCGGCCTCGACGAAACGTCGGAAGGTGTCGGCGTCGCGCACCGCGATGTCGGCGAGGACCTTGCGGTCCAGCTCGATGCCGGCCAGCTTCAGGCCGTGCATGAACTCGCCGTAGCTCATGCCGTTCTGGCGCGCGGCGGCGTTGATGCGGGTGATCCACAGGCGACGGAAGTCGCGCTTGCGGTTGCGGCGGTCGCGGTAGGCGTAGGAGTCGGCCTTGAGCAGGGCCTCCTTCGCCCGGCGGTAGTTCGAGTGCGCCTCACCGCGGAAGCCCTTGGTGCGGGCGAGGGTGGCGCGGCGCTTCTTGCGCGCGTGGACGGAGCGCTTGACGCGGCTCACTTGCCCACCCCCAGCAGCTTCTTGACGCGAGGCGTGTCGTGATCGCCGAGGACCGCGGGGGAACCCAGACGGCGCTTCCGCTTCGCGTTCTTCTTCTCGAGGATGTGGCTGGTGTTCGCGTGGCGGGCCTTGACCTTGCCCTTCGCGGTCACCTTGAAGCGCTTCTTCGCGCCCGAGTGGGTCTTCATCTTCGGCATGAGCGGCCGCACAGTATGGCAAAGTCCGCACGCGGCCCCGGGATCGCCGTCCGCAAGCGGGAATCGCCCGGTCCCGAGCGCCCCGCCGCGCGGCCGTTGCCGCCTCGCGGCCGCAGACCGACAACGGACCGCGGAGCTCCCCCGGACGGGCGGCCGTTGTCGCCTCGCGGCCGCGGAGCGACCGCGATCCGACAACGGTCGGCAGCGCGGCCGGGCAGGCCGGCGGCGGGACGAGGCGATCGGGCGGGTCGGCGGGCCGGGCGGCTAGGCGTCGGACGAGCCGGACTTCGCGGCGGCCTTCGCCTTGTCCTTGCCGTCCTTGGCGCCCGCGCCGTTGTCGTCGTACTCGCCGGCGAGGACGGCCTTCGACGGGCCGAGCATCATCGTCATGTTCCGGCCGTCCTGGATCGGGCGCTGCTCGACGACGGCAATGTCGGACAGCTCCTCGGCCAGGCGGTCGAGCAGCGCGACGCCGCGCTCGGGGTGCGCCACCTCGCGCCCGCGGAACATGATCGTGACCTTGACCTTGTCCTTGTGCTTGAGGAAGCGGGCGACGTGCCCCTTCTTCGTGTCGTAGTCGTTCTGCGCGATCTTCGGGCGGAACTTGATCTCGCGGATCGTGATCTGCTGCTGGTGCTTGCGCGCCTGCTTCTGCTTCTGGACCTGCTCGTACTTGTACTTCGAGTAGTCGAGCACCCGGCAGACCGGCGGACGCGCGTCGGGCGCCACCTCGACGAGGTCGAGGTCACGGTCCTGGGCGTAACGCAGCGCCTCCTCGGTCCGCATGACGCCGACCTGCTTGCCCTGCTCGTCGATCAGGCGTACTTCTGGGACCCGGATCCGCTCGTTGATGCGGGTGGTATCTCGCTCCGGCGGTCGCCGGTCGAACCTACGCGGGATCGGCAACGTCTAGGAGCGGCGGGTATGCGTCAGCGGCTTCAACGGTTCGCAGTGTAGCGAGACGGCGCGTCGTCGGCGACCCGCTGCGCGAACGCGGCGACCGGCTCGGTCCCGAGGTCGCCCTCGCCGTGGCGGCGGACGGCCACCGTCCCCGCCTCGGCCTCGCGGTCCCCGACGACGAGCATGTACGGGATCTTCTGCAGCTCGGCCTCGCGGATGCGCCGCCCGATCGACTCGGAGCGGTCGTCGAGCTCGACGCGCACGCCGGCCTGCACCAGCTCGTCGCGAACCCGCGCGGCGGCCTCGGCGTGGCGATCGGAGATCGGCAGCACGACGGCCTGGACCGGGGCCAGCCACACCGGGAACTCGCCGGCGTAGTGCTCGATGAGGATCCCGATGAAGCGCTCGTAGGAGCCCATGAGCGCGCGGTGGAGCATGACCACGCGGTGCTCCTGGTTGTCGGGCCCGGTGTAGGTGAGGTCGAACCGCTCGGGGAAGTTGTAGTCGAGCTGGATCGTGCCGATCTGCCACGAGCGCCCGAGCGAGTCGGTCATGTGCAGGTCGATCTTCGGCCCGTAGAACGCGCCGTCGCCCTCGTTGACCGTGTACGCCAGCCCGCGGGACTCCAGCGCCGACGCGAGCATCGCCTCCGAGCGGTCCCACATCTCGTCGGTGCCGATGCGCACCTCCGGGCGGGTCGACAGCTCGATGTCGACGTCGAACCCGAACACCCGGTACGTGTCGAACGCGAAGTCGAGGCAGCCGACGACCTCGTCGTGGACCTGCTCCTCGGTGCAGAAGATGTGCGCGTCGTCCTGCACGAAGTGGCGGACGCGCATGAGCCCGTGCAGCGTGCCCGACAGCTCGTTGCGGTGCAGCGGGCCCGGCTCGGAGTAGCGCACCGGCAGGTCCCGGTAGGAGAACCTCTGCAGCTTGTACAGCTGGCAGTGCCCGGGGCAGTTCATCGGCTTGAGCGCGAGCTCGCGCTCCTCCGACTCGGTCACGAACATGTTCTCCCGGTACTTGTCCCAGTGCCCGGAGGTCTTCCAGAGCTGGGCGTCGTAGATGACCGGGGTCCGGACCTCGGTGTAGCCGCGCTTCTGCCCCATCTCGCGCGAGAGCTGCACGAGCGTGTTGAAGAGGTGCGTGCCCTTCGGCAGCCAGAAGGCCGAGCCGGGGCTCGTCTCCGAGAACTGGAACAGGCCGAGCTCGCGCCCGAGCCGGCGGTGGTCGCGCTGGCGGGCGAGCTCGAGCCGCTCGAGGTGCTGCTCGAGCTCCTCCTTCGACAGGAACGCGGTGCCGTAGACGCGGGTGAGCATCTGGCGGTTGGAGTCGCCCCGCCAGTAGGCGCCCGCGACGGACTGCAGCTTGAACGCCCTGATCGTCTTCGTCGTCGGGGCGTGCGGCCCGCGGCAGAGGTCGGTGAACGGCCCGTTCGTGTAGAGGCTGACCGTCTCGACCCCCTCGTTGCGGACGAGGTCCTCGATCAGCTCGACCTTGTAGGGCTGGTCCTCGCGGACGAACCGCTCCAGCGCCTCCCCGACCGGGACGTCCTCGCGCACGAACGGCTCGGCCGCCTTGATGTGCTCGGCCATCCTCGCCTCGACGGCCGGGAAGTCGGCCTCGGAGAAGTGGACGCCCTCGGGGAACTCGAAGTCGTAGTAGAAGCCGTCCTCGATCGCCGGGCCGATCGAGATCCGCACCCCCGGGTAGAGCTCGAGCATCGCCGTGGCCAGCACGTGCGCGGCGTCGTGGCGGATGAGCTCCAGCGCCTCGGGCGAGCGCGCGGTGACGATCTCGATGCGGGCCCCGTCGGGCAGCGGGCGCGCCAGGTCGCGCAGCTCGCCGTCGACCTTCACGGCCAGCGCGGCCCGCGCGAGCCCCGCGCCGATCGCGGCGGCCGCGTCGGCGCCGGTCGCGCCGTCGTCGAGCGTGAGCTCGGTTCCGTCCGGGAGGGTGACGTGCATCAGGGGCCGGATCGTACAGGCGGGTCGGCCCGCACCGAGCCCGTCGGCGCTACCGTGCGCGGCGATCATGGAGCCCGCATCCCTGCGCGACGCCTTCCCGGTCCTCGACGAGGTCGCCTACCTCAACGCGGGCACGTGCGGGCCCGTGCCGGCCGCCGCGGCGGCGGCCGTGCAGGACACGCTGCGCATCGCCGCGACCGACGGCCGCTGGTCGCCGTACTTCGAGCGGATGATCGACCTGCAGGCCCGCCAGCGCGCGCTCTACGCGGCGCGGATCGGCGCCCGGCCGCAGGACGTCGCGCTGACGACGTCGACGAGCGACGGCATCGTCCGCGTCCTCGCCGGGCTCGACCTCGGGCCCGAGGACGAGATCGTCACCAGCGACGAGGAGCACCCGGGCCTGCTCGGGCCGCTGGCCGCGACCGCGCGCCGCGTCGGCCTGCGGGTGCGGACCGTCCCGTTCGAGGCGGTCGCCGAGGCGGTCACCTCCGCGACCGCGCTCGTCGCCTGCTCGCACGTGAGCTGGGTCGGCGGGAAGGTCGCCCCCGCCGCCCTGGCCGAGGTCGCCGCGTCCGGCGTGCCGGTGCTGCTCGACGGCGCGCAGGGCGCCGGCGCGATCGAGGTCGACGTCGCCGCGCTCGGCTGCGCGTTCTACGCCGGCTCGGGCCAGAAGTGGCTGTGCGGGCCGGTCGGGACCGGCTTCCTCTACGTCCACCCGGACTGGCGCGAGCGCCTGGCCGCGATCGGGCCGACGTACATGAACCTCGAGCAGCCGAGCGCCGGGCTGGAGGCCCGCCCCCACGCCGACGCGCGCCGCTACGACACGCCGGCGCTGAGCGCCGAGGCGTCAGCGCACGCGGTCGCCGCCGGCGAGGTGCTCGTCGAGCACGGCGGCTGGGACGCGGCGCTGCGCCGCGCCCGCGACCTCGCCGAGCGCTTCGCCGCCGCGCTCGTCCAGCACGGCCGCGAGCCCGAGCCGCGCGGCCCGACGACGCTCGTGTCCTGGCGCGAGGACGACGCCCCCGGGTTCGTGCGGCGCGCCGCCGCCCACCGCATCGTCATCCGCGACCTGCCCGGCCGCGGCCTGGTGCGCGCCTCGATCGGCGCGTGGAACGACGAGCGCGACCTCGACCGGCTGCTCGCCCTGCTGGCATGAGCGTGCAGATCGAGACGACGGTGCGGCGGGCGACGCCGGCCGACGCGGCCGCGGTCGCCCGGATCTACAACGAGGGCATCGAGGACCGCATCGCGACGTTCGAGACGCGGCTGCGCACCCCGCAGGAGATGGAGGAGCGGATCGCCGGCGGCGAGCCGATGCTCGTCGCCGAGCGCGGCGGCGCCGTCGTCGGCTTCGCGAGCTGGGTGCCCTACAGCGACCGCGAGGTGTACGCCGGGGTCGGCAACTACACGGTCTACGTCGCCCGCGGCGCGCGCGGCTCCGGGGTCGGCTCGGCGCTCATGCGGCGGCTGATCGCCGAGGCCGAGGCGGCCGGCCTGTGGAAGCTGCTGAGCCTGATCCTCACGACGAACGAGGCGTCGCTGGCGCTCGCGCGCCGCCACGGCTTCCGCGAGGTCGGCGTCCACCGCCGCCACGCCCGCCTCGACGGCGAGTGGCGCGACGCGGTCCTCGTCGAGCGCTCGATCGGCGAGGCCGACCTCCCCGGCTAGCGCTCAGGCGGGCGCCCCGCCGCGGCCCGCCCCCTCGGCGAACCGGCGCGCGCCCTCCAGCCCCTCGCGCAGGGCCTCGGTCCCGAGCGCCAGCTCGCGCGCCATCGCCGCCTCCAGCGGCCGTCCCGCCTGCTCGAGCGCGGAGCGGCGGTCCGCACGCAGCGCGCCCTGCGGGAACGCGGCCAGCTCGCGGGCCAGCTCGCGCGCGGCGGCCAGCGACGCGCCGCGCGGCACGACCCGGTTGGCGAGCCCGATCGCGAGCGCCTCCTGGGCGTCGACGGGCCGGCCGGTCAGGATGAGGTCGAGCGCCCGGCTCAGCCCGATCAGCCGCGGCAGCCGGACGGTGCCGCCGTCGATGAGCGGCACGCCCCAGCGCCGGCAGAGAACGCCGAGGACGGCGTCCTCCTCGACGACGCGCAGGTCGCACCAGCAGGCGAGCTCCAGCCCGCCGGCGACCGCGTGCCCGGCGATCGCGGCGATGACCGGCTTCGACAGCGTCATCCGCGTCGGCCCCATCGGCCCGTCGCCGTCGGGGGCGACGCGGTTGGAGCGCTCGCCGCCCATCGCCTTCAGGTCGGCGCCCGCGCAGAACGTGCCGCCGGCGCCCCACAGGACCGCGGCGCGGGCGCCGTCGTCGGCCTCGAAGGCCCGGAAGGCGGCGGCGAGCGCGTCCGCGGTCGGACCGTCGACCGCGTTGCGCGCCTCGGGACGGTCGAGGACGATCGTCGTGACCGGCCCGTCGCGCTCGACCCGCACGTGGCTCATGCGCCGGTTCTACCACCGTGCTAGAACGGGTGGCGCGGGGTAGCCCGCCCGTGACGGGTCCCTGGACCGGCCGTCCGCCGGCCACACCGCCCGAGATCACCGCGTCGATGCCGACCCCCTCCCGCGACACCGACCGCTCGCGCCTGCTCGCCCTCGACGGCCTGCGCGGCGCCGCCTGCGCGGCGATCATCCTCGTCCACGTCTGGATGTTCGACCGCGGCGACGCCGGCGGCGGCCCGAAGGACGTCCTCGACTACGCGATCGGGGAGCTGCGCCTCGCCGTGCCGCTGTTCTTCGCGCTGTCGGGCTTCCTCGTCTACCGGCCGTTCGTCGTCGCCGCGCTCGAGGGCCGGCGCCGCCCGAGCCTGCGCGCGTACGCGCTGCGGCGCGCGGCCCGCATCCTCCCCGCCTACTGGGTCGCGGTCCTCGGCGTGTTCGCGCTGCTGGCCGCGCTGCGCCACGAGCGCGGGATCGAAGCCGGGCAGCTGCCGGTCTTCCTGCTCTTCCTCCAGAACCACTTCGCGGCGACGATCGGCCGCCTCGACCCGCCGATGTGGACGCTGTGCGTCGAGGTGACGTTCTACCTGCTCGTGCCGGTCGTCGGGCTCGCCGCGCTGCGGCTCGGGCCGGGGCGCGGGCGCCAGCTCGCGCTCTGCGGCGGGCTCGCCGCGCTCGGGGCCGCGCTCGTCGCCGCCGCCGCGATCGGCGACTGGCCGCGGACGGCGACGACCTCGCTGCTGACGAACCTCACCTCGTTCGCGGCCGGGATGGGCGCGGTCGCGCTCGTGCACGGCTGCGGGCTGCGCCGCGGCGCGGCCTGGGCGCTGCTGGCCGGCGGGGTCGCGCTCGTCGTCGCCGACGCCGTCTGGCACGCGCTGGCGATCGGGCCGCTGAGCTGGCGCGAGATCGGCGCCGACCAGCCGGCCGCGCTCGGGTTCGGCATGGTGATCGCCGCGCTCGCCGGCTCGCCGCTGCGCGTCCGGGCGCTCGAGGTGCCGCCGCTGACGACGATCGGCATCCTCTCCTACGGCGCCTACCTGTGGCACTTCCCGGTCATCTACGCCCTGCGCAGCTGGGACGCCTGGCCGGCCGCGCTCGTCCCCGCGAGCGCGCTCGTCTACGCGGCGACGTTCGCGATCGCCTGGGTCAGCTGGCGGGCTTTGGAGCGGCCGGTGATCCGCTGGGCGCACCGGCGCTCGGCGCGTCCGACGCCGGCAGGTACCCCCAGGCCACGCACAGCGGGCGCAAGTCGGGGTGGATCTCGTCGACCGGCGGAGGCGGCGTGGGCGGCTGGACGCGGCCGGATCTGATCTTCTCGGTCCAGTCCCCCAGGCCGGGCTTGAAGCGCCCGTGGTCGTGGCGGCCGTACTCGAGCATCGCCGGCTCCCAGTCGACGCCGAGGAACGCGCACAGGCGCTTCGTCTCGGTCTCGGGGTCGGAGGCGAGGTCCTCGTAGCGGACGGTGTGGCCGGGCAGGCGCCGGCGCGCGTCCTCGACCGCGTTGCCGTAGCGCAGGACCATCTCGACGTTGCGCTCGACGGAGTCCTGCGGGCGCGCCCGGTGGCGGGAGCGGGCGATCGCGGCCGGGTGGCGCAGGAGGAAGATGAAGCGCGCGTCGGGCCAGCACGCGCGGATGCGGTCGACGATGAAGACGTCGCTGGGCGTCTTGTTGACGAGCAGCGACTTGCCGGCCGCCGACAGCTCGCGGTGCAGGAGCCGATCCCAGAAGAGGTAGTCGAGCTGGTCCTGGTCGAGCTTCAGCGCCGCCATCGCCCGCTTCGCGTACTTCGAGCGCTGGCGGACGGTCAGGTCGCGCAGGTGCAGCTCGGGCGGCGAGTGGATCTGCGAGTGGCTGTCGAGCAGGACGCGCAGGAGCGTGGACCCCGAGCGCACCGACGACAGGACGAACGCGGGCGCGACGAGCAGGCGGTCGCCGCGGCGCGCCCCGCCGCGGCCGCCGGCGGCGCGGGTCCGCCCGGCGGCGTCGACGCGGCGCAGCTCGTAGCCGGTCGCGCGGTGCAGCGCCCGGTTGACGGTGTCCTTCCAGCCCACGGGCAACGAGGCTAGTGGCTGGCCGCTACCGGTGGCGCTCCGACACCTGGCGCAGCGCGGTGAGCGACGAGCTGCCGGTCAGGTAGAGCTTCTCGCCGTCGGTGACGATCGGGTCGAACGAGCCGGTCGAGCGGTGGAAGACGCGCCGGCCGGTGCGGGTGTTGAGGCCGACGGTCTCGCGCTTGGCCAGGTTCGCGAAGTAGACGGTGTTGCCGACGACGGTCGGCGAGCCGGAGATCTTGCCGCCGGCGTCGTGGGTCCAGCGGGTCGCGCCGGTGCGGGCGTCGAAGGCGTAGAAGCGGCCGTCGTAGGAGCCGACGAACACGGTCGGGCCGACCTTCGGCACGGTGTGGACGGCGGCCGACGAGTAGACGTAGCCGCCGGTCTGGCGGGCCCAGGCGAGCGCGCCGGAGCGGGCCGAGAACGAGTACAGGCGCCCGTCGGTGTTGCCGATGTAGACGCGCCCGTAGGCGACGGCGGCGGTCGCGTAGAAGTTCGCGACGCCCGCCCCGTTGCGCCAGACGAGCTTCCCGTCGGAGGCCCGGATCGCCTGGACGTCGCCGCCGTAGTTGCCGAAGTAGAGCTTGCCGTCGGAGTAGGTCGGGCTGCCCTTCACGGCGCCGTTGGCCCGGTAGGTCCAGATCTCGCGCCCGGTGCGCTTGTCGAGCGCGTAGACGGTCCCGTCCTCGGAGCCGAAGTAGAGCCGGCCGCCGATGACCAGCGGCGACGACTCGGCCCGGCTGGGCAGGTCCTTCGACCAGCGGATGCGCCCGTCGCGCTGGCGCAGCGCGACGACGCGGCCGCGGCCGGAGCCCTTCGCGCGCTCGAGCAGGACGACGTAGACGCTGCGGTCGTCGACGGCCGGGGAGCTGGCGGCGAGCGTGCCGACGTGCCGCTTCCAGATGCGGCGGCCGTTCGCGGCGCGGACGGCGACGAGCAGGCCGTCGTCGATGAGGTGGAAGATGCGGCCCTTCCAGATGACGGGCGGGAACTCGGTCAGCGCCCCGACCTGGTGGACCCAGGCCTTGCGCCACGGGCCGTTCAGGGGCCGCCGCGGCTGGAAGTTGCGGGTGTGCTGGAGCGTGTAGCCGTAGCGCGGCCAGTTCACCGTCCTCGGGCGCTTCGGGCGCTCGGGCTCCGGCTCGGGGACGGTCTCGGTCGGCGGCGGCTCGGTGAACTCGACGCCGGTGTTGATGACGTCCCCGGGCTTCTTCGTCGCGACGAGGTAGGCGGCGACCGCGCCGCCCGCGAGGACCAGGACGGCGGCGCCCGCCGCGATGAGGACCTTCGGCTTGCGCAGGAAGCTCGGCACGGAGGCTGCATCGTAGGGAGCCGGGGTTCGGGGCCGGTACGCTGCCGACCCGCATGGCCACCCCCTCGCCCACGCCCCGGGCGGCGGCGGCCACGTCGGCTCGCTGGCTGCCCGCCGTGGCGACGATCGTGGGCGTCGCCGCGCTCATGGTCCTGGTCTACGACCCGTGGTACCTGAACTACGACGCGCGGTACGCGATCCTGTGGGCGCACGACCTGTGGCACGGGTTCACGCCCGAGTACACGGCCGACTACGCCCCGACGCCGCACCCGCTGCAGATGGCGGCCGCGTCGCTGACGCTGCCGTTCGGCGACGACGCCGACCGGGCGATGGCGGTCATGGTCCTGCTCTGCTTCGGGGCGCTCGTGTGGCTCGTCTTCCGGCTCGGCGGCGAGCTGTTCGGCGCGTGGGCGGGCGCGTTCGCCGCGCTCGTCGTCCTGACCCGCCCGGCGATCGAGCGCGACGCGGTCCTCGCCTACCAGGACATCCCGTTCGAGGCGCTCATCGTCGGGGCGGTGCTGCTCGAGGCGCGGCGGCCGAAGCGCGGCGCCCCGGTCCTGATCGTCCTCGCGGTCGCCGGGCTGCTGCGCCCGGAGGCGTGGGTGCTGTCGTTCCTCTACGTCGCCTGGCTGTGGCACGGGTCGGGCGCGGGAGCCGCCCAGCTCGCGCGCTGGCTGGCGCTCGCCGCGGCCGCGCCGGTGATCTGGGCGGCGAGCGACTGGCTCGTGACCGGCGACCCGCTGCACTCGCTGCACGGGACGGCCCAGCTGGCCGAGGACAACGACCGCCGCCGCTCGATCACGCAGGTGCCCTACTGGGGCGCCGCCTACCTGGCGTTCACGCTGCGCGAGCCGCTCATCCTCGGCGTGCCGGTCGGGATGGCGTTCGCGTGGCTGTTCCGCCGCCGCCAGGGGCTGCTCGTGGTCGTGGTCGTCGCGGCGATGCTCGCCGTGTTCGCGGTCGGCCCGCTGTTCGGGCTGCCGCTCATCGGCCGCTACGTGCGCACCCCGGCGATCCTGCTCGCGCTCTTCTACGGGGCGGCCGTGTTCGGCTGGCGGCTGCTGCCGGAGGGCCGCGACCGCACCCGCTGGCTGTGGATCGGGATGGCCGCGCTGGCGCTGTCGGTCGCCTTCCTCCCCCGCCACGTCGAGCTGCTGCGCGGCCTCGACCGCCAGTTCGCGCGCAACAGCCACCTGTACGCCGACCTGCGCGACGCCGCCCAGGCCCCCGCGGTGCGCGAGGCGTTCGCCGCCTGCGCGCCGCTGTCGACGGCCGACCACCGCCCGATCCCGTACGTGCGGCTGTGGCTCGACGGCCCGCCGGGGAGCGTCGGGACGGTCCGCGGCGGCGCGAGCCCGCTCGGCGAGCTGTTCCTGCAGCCGCGCCGAACGAGGTACGCGAAGGCGTTCTACAAGGAGAACTTCCCGGCGGCGCGGGCGCCGGAGGCGTACGAGACGGTCTACGAGAACCGCTCGTACCGCGTGCTCGCCTCGCCCGCCTGCCTGGCCAGGCTCGGCGGGGCCTGAGCCCGCCGAATCGCACCGAGCGGGTCACGCCTCGCCGACCGCTCCGCCGGCCTGCAGGCGCAGGACGGCCCGCGCTCCACGCTGCTCGTCGGGTTCGTCGTCCCAGGCACGACGCACCCGACACGCACCGCCCGACGGGCGACCCGCCGGGCGGGCCGGCGTTCGCCCTAGACGTCCTCCTCGGCCGTCTGGTCGTCGTCCTCGACGCGCATGAAGCGCTTGTAGGCCCGGATCACCTCGCGCGGCGGCCCGTACTCGCGGATCTGGCCCTTGTGGAGCCACAGGACCTCGTCGGCGAGCTGGCGCATCGCGTTCATCCCGTGGCTGACGAGGACGATCGTGTGCGCGGACTCGCAGAGCTCGCGCATCTTGTCGAACGACTTGCGCTTGAAGTGGGCGTCGCCGACCGACAGCGCCTCGTCGATGAGGAGGATGTCGGGCTCCATGTTCACGGCCACCGAGAACGCGAGGCGGCCGTACATGCCGGCCGAGTACGTGCGCATCGGCATGTCCATGAACTCCTCGAGCTCGGCGAACGCAACGATCTCCTCGTACTTGGCGGCGAGCTGCTCGCGGCTGAGGCCGGCGGCGAGCCCGCCGAGGACGACGTTCTGGCGGCCGGTGAGCTTGCGGTCGAAGCCGACGCCGAGCGCGAGCAGCGTCGACACGCGCCCGTGGACCTCGATCCGGCCGCTCGTCGGCGGGAGGATCCCGGCCATCGCGCGCACGAGCGTCGACTTGCCCGCCCCGTTGGCGCCGATGATCCCGAGCACGGTGCCGCGCGGCACCTCGAAGCTCACGTCGCGCACGGCGCGCACCTCGCGCAGGATCTTCCTGCGGCGGCGCAGGCGCGAGAGCGTGCCGACGAGCGTCTGGCGGTCCTGGAGCGCCGACTGGTAGGTGATCGAGACGTTCTGGACCTTGATCGCGGCGGGGGGCGCCGACGGGGCCGGCGCCGCCTGCGGCCGGACGTCAGAGGCGGACAGCGAACTCACGCTCCCGGGAGACGAAGAACAGCCCGCCGGCGACGAACGCGCCGACCGCCCACGCCAGGCCGATCAGCAGCCAGTCGAGGCCGGGGGTCGTGGCCGAGTTCAACGCCTCCGACCACGCCGTCAGCATCGAGCCGAGCGGGTTGACGTACAGGAGGAAGTCGTAGCCGTGCGGCACCTCGTCGGCGTACCAGAGCACCGGCGACAGGTAGAGCCACACGCGCATGAGGTACGGCAGGAACTCCTTGAGGTCGCGGAAGTAGACCTGCCCGGCGGCGACGAGCATCGAGACGCCGGCGGCGAACAGGACGATCTCGGCGAAGACGACGACCGCCCACAGCATCTCGATCCCGACCGGGCGGCCGGTCGCGACGTGGAGGACCGCGTAGACCGGCAGCGTCGGCAGGAAGCGCATGATCGACACGATCACGGCCGACAGCGGCAGCAGCGCCCGCGGGAACGCGGTGTTGAGGATGAGCCGCCCGCCGCCGGTGACCGAGCGGGCCGCGGGGCGCACCGCGTCCGAGAACAGGTAGTAGGCGAACACGCCGCCGAGGAGGTGGGTGAAGAAGCCCGCGGGCCGGTTGCCGCCGCGGATGATGTCGACGAGGACGAAGTAGACGACGCCGAGCATGAGCGGGCTGAGGATCAGCCACGCGGTCCCGAACATCGTCCCGTAGTGCTGGGAGCGCAGCCGCATCCGCGACATCTCGACGGCGAACTCGCGCCGCCGCCACAGCTCGCGCACGTACGGCAGCAGCGGCGGGACCTGCGTCCTGTGGGGCTCGTAGACGTTGACCTCGGGCGTGTAGGCGTCGGCCCAGCCGTCGGCGATCGCCGCCGGGTCCTCCTGCGGCGGGACGTCCTTGTTGACCGTGTCGGTCGACATTCGCATCCCAGGCTATTGGCTCGCCCGGCCCGTCAGATGACCGGCGGCCGGCCGGTGCGGGTCATGCGCCACAGCGTCGCGGCGCGCAGGGGGCGGCGCGGGCCGCAGTCGCCGCGCAGCCCGTCGCGGTAGCCGCGCAGCGCGTCGCGGACGTGGCGGCGGCGCAGGAGCATCGGCAGCGAGCGGGCGGCGAACGTCGCGACGAACGGCACGCCGAGCGCGACGGGCAGGTGGCGGCGGGCGAGCCAGACGCGGTTGCGGGCGCCGTGGTAGGCCGAGTAGCCGTGGCGCCCGACCGCGTGTGACGGGTGCAGGGCGACGACGTCCCCGGCGTAGTGGACGCGGTAGCCGGCGTCGAGGACCCGCCAGGCGAGGTCGACGCCCTCGTGGACGTAGCGGAACTCGGCCGGCCAGCCGCCGACCGCGGCGAAGACGCTGCGGCGGACCGCGACCGCGCCCTCCCACAGCGCGGCGACGTCGCTGGAGCGGGCCGGGTCGCCGACGCGCAGGCGCGGCGTCCAGTTGCGCAGCCGCGGCCCGCCGTCGCGCGGCTCGACGCGCAGCTGGACGGCGCCGAGCCGCGGGTCGGCCGCGAACTTCGCCGCGACGGCGGCGAGCGCGTCGTCGTCGCGCAGGGCGGCGTCGTCGTCGAGGAAGAAGAGCAGGTCGCCGTGGACGTGCCCGACGCCGGCGTTGCGGCCGCCGGGGATGCCGACGTCCTCGGGGAGCGAGACGACCCGCACGCCGTCCGGGAGGCCGCCGGGCGCGCAGCCGTTACCGACGACGACGACGTCGACGTCCACCCCGCGCTGGCGCCGCAGCGAGTCGACGGCCAGGCGCAGGTCGTCGGGGCGGCGGCCCCCGGTGAGGACGATCGCGCCGACCGCCGTCATCGGGGATCCTCCGCGGCCGCGAGACGGAGCCGCCGGCGAGCTCCCGCCCGGAACCCGGGCCACCTGGGCGAGGGGCTCGCGGTCATGGCTTCAGGCGGGACGAGGTCAGGATCGCCACGAGCCGCCCGCCGGCGATGACGAGGCTGATCGGGATGAGCGCGAGGACGAGGCCGCGGGTGACGTCGAGGCTGCCGGTGATCTCGTCGCCGATCGCGGCCGCGAGCGCGAGCAGCGTGAACTCCATCGCGACGAACACGCGGAAGAACGGCGCGAAGCCCAGCAGCGACCGCAGCCGCGCCAGGCCGGCGCGGCGCGGCGCGACCGCGGCGGCGGTGTCGGGGAGCTTCGGCAGCCCGGCCTCGAGGCGGGCGACGTGGACGAGCGCCCCCTCCCCCTTGACGACGAGCGAGACGACGGCGACGAGCAGGCCGAGCGTCGTCCAGCCGCCGAGGTGCTCCCAGCCGCCGTCGGCGCGGATGCCGAGCCCGATCGGCAGCGCCGCCTCGGTGACCCAGTGCGCGAGCCGGTCGAGGTAGACGCCGACCGGGGAGCGGCGCTCGGTCCAGCGGGCCAGCTCGCCGTCGCTGCAGTCGAGGAGGATCTGCAGCTGGATGAGCAGGACGGCGCCGACGGCGGCCCACACGCCGGGCAGCGTCAGGGCCGCGGCGGCGGCGACCCCGGCCAGGAGCATGAGCCACGTCACCCCGTTCGGCGTGATCGGGGTGCGCAGCAGCAGCCGGGTCAGGTACGGCGACAGGCGCCGGATGTACAGCCGGCCGGCCCAGTGCTCGCCGCTGTTGCGGGCGAAGATCTCCGGCGGCTGCGTGACCGCGCGCAGCTCAGCGATCGACGGCGTCCGCGAACGCGTCGACACGCGCCCTCACCTCCTCCGCCGACAGCGCGAGGTGCTCGAGGATCGTGTAGCGGTCCGGCCGGGTCGCGGGCGCGTGGGCGACCGCCTCGGCGAACTGGTCGCGCGTGAGGCCGGCCTCCTCGGGGACGCGCGGCAGGCCGTGGCGGGCCAGGCAGGCGCCGAGGTGCGCGCTCAGCTCCTCGTCGCCGCGCAGGTGGCAGGCGAAGAGGGCGCCGAGGCCGGCGAGCTCGCCGTGGCTGGCGGTGCCCGGGTACAGGTGGTCGATCGCGTGGAGGATCTCGTGGTCGGCGCCCGAGCACGGGCGGCTGCTGCCGGCGACGGCCATCGCCAGGCCGCCGAGGACGAGCGCGTCGGCGAGCGCGTACAGGAACGCGTCGTCGTCGATCGTGTCGGTGCGGTCGATGACCCCCATCGCGCCGGTGCGCGCGAACGTGACCGCCAGCCCGTCGACGTGCTCGCCGCGCTCGCGCCCGGCCAGCTCCCAGTCGGCGATCGCCGACAGGTTCGAGACGGCGTCGCCGATCCCGGAGCGGCGCATCTCGGGCGCGCTGCGGCGGACGTAGTCGAGGTCGACGACGACGGCGATCGGCATCTGGACGCCGAAGCTCATCTTCCGCCCGCCCTCGGTGAGCGACGCGACCGGCGAGGCGAGCCCGTCGTGGGCGAGGCTCGTGGCGACGGCGACCATCGGCAGGCCGCTGAGCGAGGCCGCGTACTTGGCCACGTCGAGGACCTTGCCGCCGCCGATCCCGACGATCGCGTCGTAGAAGCCGGAGCGCAGGCGGCGGGCGAGCGCGATCGCCGCCTCGACGGAGCCGTCGTCGACGCGCAGGATGTCGGCGTTCTCGAGCTGCGGGCGCAGCACCTCGGCGATCTCGCCGCCCTGGCCGGGGCCGACCGCGACCGCGACGTGCCCGCCGCTGGAGATGCGGCGGTCGGCCAGCAGCGGCGCCAGTGCGGCGATCGCCCCCGGGCCGATGTCGATGGCCAGGGGCGTGCCGATCATGCGCGCTAGCAGCGGCACGCCACCTCCCGCGCCCGGGCGAGGTCGGCGTGGTCGTCGACCTCGACCCAGTCGACGACGCCGATCGGGGCGATCCGCACCCGCCCGCCGCGGTCGGCGAGCTCCTGGAAGCCGTCCTCGTAGTAGAGCTGCGGGTCGCGCTCGAACGTCGCCTGCAGGGCGGCGGCGAGCGCGTCGGCGGCGTGCGGCTCGATGAGCGTCACGCCGATGTACTCGCCGGCGGCCGCGGCGGGGTCCATCTGCTTCGTGATCCGCGTCAGCAGCCCCTCGGGCGAGACCTGCACCTTCATCTCCTCGTCGGCCAGCTCGTGCTCCTGGTCGACGGCGATGACGAGGTCGCCGTCGCCGCGGGCGGCGAGCAGCGTCTCCTCCACCGAGGCGGGATGGACGGTGTCGCCGTTGGCCATGAGCACGCCGCGGGCGAAGTGCTCACGGGCGCACCACAGCGAGTAGCAGTTGTTCCACTCCAGCGCCTTGGGGTTGTGCAGGAGCTCGATCCGGACGCCGTGGTCGCGCTCGAGCGCCGGCCTGCGGTCGGCGAGCACGTCGTGGCGGAAGCCCGTCACGACGACGATCTCGTCGAGCCCGACCGAGCGCAGGTTGCCGATCGCGACGTCGAGGATCGTGCGATCCCCGTCGACCTCGAGCAGCGTCTTGGGCAGCTCGTCGGTCAGCGGCGCGAGGCGGCTGCCCCAGCCGGCGGCGAGCACCATGCCGATCATGCGGCTTCGTCCTCCTCGTCTTCGTACACGTCGGGTGCGTCGACCCGCAGGGATGATGTCCAGCTGTGGACCGCCTCGCCGACGAGGACGACGGCGAGCGCACCGGCGACCCCGTACAGCGCGCCCGGCACGAGGCCGGCGACGACCAGGACCAGGGCGAGCAGGACCCGGCCCTCCCAGCCCAGCGAGACGGCGGCCGTCCACGGCGGCGGGACGGCGCCGCGCGTGCGCAGGCGGTAGACGAGGTCGTACTGGCGGAAGGCGGCCACGGACAGCAGCGCGAACGCCCCGGCCGGGGCGGCGCCGCCGGCGATCGCGCACAGCCACACGATCGTGCCGTACTCGCCGAGGCGCACCAGCGACGGAACCATCCAGCGCAGCCGGTCGTCGTGCGGGCGGCCGCTCGACAGCCCGCCGCACAGGACGAGCCAGCCGGCGCAGGCGGCGGCCAGCCCCTCCGAGGCGCCGTCGCCCTCGAGCGCGACGGCGACCGCGCCCGGCGCCAGCCCGATGAGCAGGAGCGCGACCGGCCACAGCGGGATCGCCGCGCCCAGGCGGCCGAGCAGCGCGGCCAGCGGGCCGTCGTCGCGGTAGACGCGGATCGCGTTCATCGGGCGATCGACCTCAGCAGCCGGCCGGCGAGCGCGTACAGGCCGGCGAACCCGCCCCAGACGAGCAGGACGACGAACGTCGTGTGGGCCGACCAGATCGCGGCGGTGATCGAGATCGCGGCGAAGCGCTCGCCGATCGGGAACGCGACGATCCGCTTCAGCCAGATCGTCGGCCCGAGGCGGTCGAGCCGCCGCCAGAAGGCGAGCGCGCCGGCGGCGGCCCGCGTGGGCAGCGGCAGCGGCTCGCCGGCCGGGGTGCGCGGCGCGCCGTTCGCCGGGCGCGGCGCGAGCGGGTGCGCCGGCTTGTTGAGGCTGTCCCACGGCTGCGTCACCGGCGGCGCCGGGGTGGCGGCGATCTGCTGGTGGGCGGCGGCCGCGAACGCGAAGTCGAACGTGTGGCGCATCGTCTGCAGCATGAGGGCGCAGCCGGCGAGGACCCAGACCGGGTCGCCGGCGCGGCCGGCGCCGATCGCCAGGCCGGCGAAGACGACGTACTCCTTCGTGCGGTCGAAGACGGAGTCCAGCCAGGCGCCGAGCTTCGAGAACCGGCGCGTGTAGCGGGCGAGCTGGCCGTCGACGCAGT
Source organism: Solirubrobacteraceae bacterium (assembly GCA_019683665.1). GTDB lineage: Bacteria > Actinomycetota > Thermoleophilia > Solirubrobacterales > Solirubrobacteraceae > Capillimicrobium. The sequence continues at coordinate 3,298 of JADGIB010000022.1, read as the reverse complement.
CGAACGTGAACGCGAGCTGGAGCAGCACCGCGCCGGCGATCAGGCCCCAGCGCTCGCCGGTCGCGAACGCGAGCGCGCTGAGGACGCCGAGCGCGAGCGAGAACGTCGTGACCTGGTTGGGGGTCAGCCCGCGCCGCGCGCACCAGCGGGCGATGTAGCGCGAGTACGGGCTGACGAAGAACGTCGTGAAGAAGCCGTCGGTGCCCTTGACCGCGGAGTCGAGCAGGACCTTGTCCTCGTCGTAGAGCCGGATGTCCTCGCGGGCGCGGGCGACGTCGGCCTCCGACAGCGGCCGGGCCCAGAACAGCTCGCGCAGGTAGCTGTTGCCGATCGGGGCGCCGGCCCGGACCATCCCGACGAGGACGAGCGCGGTCGCGTCCTCGCGCCCGGCGGCGACGCGGCGGCGCAGCTCCTCGAGGCGCTCGGCGGGCAGCTCGACCGCGTCGAGGACGGCGACGTCGATCTCGCCCGGCTCGGGGCGCGGCAGGCCGGCCTCCCCGTCGTGGGGGCCGCGCGGCCCGCCGCCGTCGCCCTCGAGCAGGTGGGTGCGGGCCAGCGACAGGCGCCAGCGGATCTCCTTGTGCGCGAGCTCCTCCAGCCAGGAGGCGGGCGGGTCGGCGGCCAGCGGCGCGAGCTCCTCGCAGGCGGCGGCGACGAGCGCGCGCTCGGACGGCGCGATCTTCAGGACCCCGAGGAAGCCGCCGGTCGAGTGGTGGCAGTAGTGGTAGGGCGAGCCGGCGCCGACGACACGGCCGCGACGCGAGCGGATCCGGAACGTGAACGGCCGGCCGGTCCGCCCGCCGGTGCTGAGGACGCCGGTCGTCACGCGCGGGTCGGCGAGCAGGCCGGCGAGCGCCTCGCGGTGGGTGACGACGTCGCCGTTGACGAGCACGAGCGTGCCGGGGGCGCCGCCGTCGCGGCGGGCGGCGACGGCGCCGATCTCGCGCAGGTCGGCGGCGACGTCGGCGGTGACGCGCAGCTCGGCCGGGATCGCGTCGAAGGCGGCCAGCTCGGCGCCCACCGCGTCGGCGAACGCGGGGCGCGCCAGGACGTGGACGTGCCCGATCGCCAGCGTCGCGAGCTGGTCGAGCAGCCGGCGCAGGATCGTCGTCTCCTCCCACCGCAGCAGCGCCGCGGGCGCGCCGTCGTCGGTGGCGGCGGCGACGAGGACGATCGCGGTGGTCTGCGGTGGTGGCGCGGCGGGGCGGGACATCGGAGAAGCGAGGACGCGAGGCTAGAAGATCGCGTGGCGGCGCCCGAGGAGGTCGTCGAGGAGCGCCTCCCACTCGCGGCCGATCGCGGCGGCGTCGTAGCGGGCGGCCTTGTCGCGCGCGGCGCGGCCCATCGCCCTGCGGCGGGCGGGGTCCTCGATGAGCGCGCAGAGGGCGTCGGCGAGCCCGTCGACGTCCTCGGCCGGGACGAGCAGGCCGTCGACGCCGTCGCTGACGATCTCCGACGGGCCGCGCGGGCAGTCGAAGCTGACGACGGGCACGCCGCGGCTCATCGCCTCGACGAGGACCATCCCGAAGCCCTCGAAGCGGGAGCTGAGCGCGAAGATCGACGCGCGCTCCAGCGCCTCCCCCAGGCGGCGGCTGGCGCCCATGAGCAGGACCCGCTCCTGGAGGCCGGCCTCGAAGATCAGGCGCTGCAGGGCGGCGCGCTCGGAGCCGCGGCCGTAGATGCGCAGCTGCCAGTCGGGGTGGCGCTCGGCGACGCGCCGCCAGGCGGCGATGAGCAGGTCGAAGCCCTTCTGGGAGTTCAGGCGCCCGGCGGCGGCGACGACCGGCGCGTCGAGCGCGGCGACGCCGCCGTGCAGGCGCGGGACCGCGTTGGGGATGCGGACGACCTCGGTGGCGGTGCCGGCCAGCAGCGCCTCGTAGTCGGCGCGGTCGCCCTCGGTGAGGACGGCGAGCGCGTCGAGGCGGTGGAAGTGGCGGCGCACCTGGCGGGCGAGGCCCGGCCGGTGGGCGCGGAAGTTCATGTGCTCCTGGGCGATCGTGACGACGTCGCCGGGGGCCAGCCGGGCGGCGAGGAGCGCGAACGCGGGCCGGGTGGCGATGAGCGCCCCGCCGCGCAGCCCGCGCAGGCGCCGGGCCAGCCGCAGGTCGGTGAGCAGGGTCGCGTCGGCGAAGACGAAGTCGTCGGGGTGCATGAGCACGCTCGGCAGGCGGGCGGCCAGGCGGGCCAGGCGCGAGCGCGGCGGCTCGCGGCGGTCGTCGACGGCGGTGACGGTCACCCCGGGCGGGAGCGTGAAGAACGGCTCGTCGCGGCGGCGCACGAGGCTGAGCAGCTCGACGTCGTAGCGGCCGGCGAGGTGCTCGGCGAGGTTCAGCGTCGTGCGGATCGTCCCGCCCATCCCCCACGCGTGCGTGAGGAGGATCCGGACCTGGTGGTCGTCGCCGTCGGCGTCGCGGCCGGCGAGCGCGGGCAGCAGCCGCATCCCGGCGTGGTGGGCGGCGAGCGCGAGCGGGCGCAGGAGCCGCCGCCGCCAGGAGACGCGGCCGAGGCCGAGCGGCGGCAGCGGCGGCGCGGTCCCGGCGGGCTGGACGCGGATCGAGAGGTTGTCCTCGACGGTCAGGTACGGGCGGGCCTCGAGGTCGCCGGCGGGCAGGACCGGGTAGGCGAGCGCGTCGCGCTTGCCGGGGAGGTCGTCGAGGTGGCGGCCGACGCGGCGGCCGTCGAGGAAGAGGTCCCAGACGCCGGCGGGGCGCAGGCGGCGCAGGTCGAGGCGGGCGGCGACCCCGTCGCCGGCGGGCGCGGCGGGCGCCTCGACGGTCTCGTCCCCGTCGCGGCGGCGGGCGACGAGGACGCGGCCGTCGCCGGCGTCGACCTCGACGGTCACGGCCGCCTCGTCGGGGTGCAGCTCGAGGTGGCGCAGCTCCGCGTGCGGGCCGGGGACCCGGAGGTCGACGCGCAGGCGCCCGTCGTCGCCGCGGCGGGCGCGCACGCGGCGCAGGCCGCCGGGAACGGGGACGATCGCGGCGCCGGGCAGCGCCGCGGCCGGGTCGAGCGGGGCGCGCAGCGTCCAGGTGCCGGGCGCGAGCGCGGCGAGGTCGACGAGCGCCTCGGCGTCGGCGCCGTCGATCGCCGCGGCGGCGTCGACGGCGGCCGTGGCGCCGCCGGGGCCGTCGAGGACGAGCCGTCCGGCGCCGCGGCCGGCGAGCAGGAGCCGGTGGCGGTCGAGGACCTCGACGCGGCGGACGGTGAGCGCCGGAGCCACCGCGGTCACCGGCGCAGGAGGCGCTTGACGCGCCGCTTGAGCCGCACGGACGCCGACGGGCGCGCCGAGGGCGGGGTG
>JADGIB010000292.1 GCA_019683665.1 Solirubrobacteraceae bacterium | reverse complement strand
GCTCGGTGCGGCGCAGGTCGAGGCCGGCCGCGTCCTCGATCCCGGCGAGGACCCCGGCCATCCACGCCTCGCCGGCGACCCCGCCCGCGCCGAGGACGAGGACGTCGGGGGCGACGAGGGGGCGTGCGCGCGACCCGGGCGGCATCGCCCCGACGATACGCCTCCGCCCGCCCGGCCCGCGCCGAGCGGGCGACGCGGGCGCGCGGGGCGGTCCGAGCGGCCGGCAGGATGTCGGGTTCTCCATACCCTCCCGAGCGCTCGGCGCTGCCATCATCGGGTCGTGTCGCGCACGCTCGCACACGACTGGGCCGGGCCGCCGCGGGTCGTGACGCTGCTGGCCGAGGGTGTCGCGCCCGAGGAGCTGCTCGACGCGTTCACCGCCGAGGTCGGCGCCCAGCTCGGCGCCGACTGCGCGGCGATCATCGGCTACGAGTCCGAGGACAGGTGCGTGCGCCTGACCGGGTGGTCGGCCGAGGGCCCGTTCCCGGACCTGCCCGACCGCTGCGCGGTCCGACCCGGCGGGCCGCTGGACCGGGCCGCGCTCCCGCTCGACCCGTAGCGCCGTTGTCGGATCGCGGTCGCCATGCGACCGTCAGGCGACAACGGTCGCGGGGCGCGGGGCTGGGAACCCGCCTGCAGCCCTTCACGACATACGGGCGTATGCGATAACGTACAGCGGCGATGGCGACCGCCGAGCTGAACATCGGGCCCCGCGTGCGGGCCCTGCGCGAGGGGATGGACCTCAGCCTGCGCGACCTGGCCGAGCGCAGCGGGGTCAGCGCGCCGATGCTCAGCCAGGTCGAGCGGGGCGAGACGAGCCCGACGCTCGCCGTCGCCGGTCGCATCGCCGCCGGCCTCGACCTCACGCTCAGCCAGCTCCTGCGGCTGGACGAGGGCGGGAGCGTGACCGTCGTGCGCGCCGCCGACGTCCGCCGCGGCGGGGGCGCCAGCGGCCACACGATCGAGGTCCTCACCCCGCCACTGCCCGGGCAGCGCGCCGAGCTGAGCCGCCATGTCCTCGCGCCGGGCGCGGCGACCGGCGGTCCGGGCGACCCGCCGATGCACGAGCCGGGCAGCCGCGAGATCGCCCACGTCCAGGCCGGCCGCCTGGAGCTCGTCATCGACGGCGAGCGCCACGTCCTCGACGCCGGCGACACCGTCACCTTCGACGCCGACCTTCCCCATCACTTCGAGAACCCCGGCCCGGGCGAGGCGACGTTCATCGCCGTCGTCTCGGCCGGCCTGCGGAGGAGCTAGCCGATGCCCAAGACGCTGTTCGACAAGATCTGGGAGGCCCACGAGGTCGCGCCCGGGCTCATCTACATCGACCTGCACCTCGTGCACGAGGTCACGAGCCCGCAGGCGTTCGACGGCCTGCGCCTCGCCGGGCGCAGGGTCCGCCGGCCAGACCGCACGATCGCGACGGCCGACCACAACGTGCCGACCGACGGGACGCCCGTCGCGCGCCTCATCAAGGACGAGCTCAGCCGCGTCCAGGTCGAGACGCTCGAGCGCAACGCCGCCGAGTTCGGCATCCCGCTCTACAGCATCGGCTCCGAGCACCAGGGCATCGTCCACGTCATCGGGCCGGAGCTCGGCCTGACCCGGCCGGGCATGACGATCGTCTGCGGCGACAGCCACACCGCCACCCACGGCGCGTTCGGCGCGCTGGCGTTCGGCATCGGCACCTCGGAGGTCGAGCACGTCCTCGCCACCCAGTGCCTCGTCCAGCGCAAGCCGAAGGCGATGCGGATCCGCTACGAGGGGATGCCCGGCTTCGGCGTCACCGCCAAGGACCTGATCCTCGGCACGATCGGCCAGATGGGCGTCGACGGCGCCGTCGGCCACGTCGTCGAGTACGCCGGCCCGGCGATCGAGGCGCTCTCGATGGAGGGCCGCATGACGATCTGCAACATGACGATCGAGGGCGGCGGGCGCGCCGGCATGGTCGCCCCCGACGACACGACGTTCGCCTGGGTCGAGGAGCACGCCGGGATCGAGATCCCCGACGAGTGGCGCTCGCTGCGCACCGACGAGGGCGCGACGTTCGACAAGGAGATCGTCGTCGACGCCGCCGCGCTCAGCCCGCAGGTCACGTGGGGCACGACCCCCGACCGCGTCGTCCCGGTCACCGGCACCGTCCCCGAGCCCAAGGACGAGGGCGACGAGCGCGCGCTCGCCTACATGGGCCTGGAGCCGGGCACGCCGATCACCGAGATCACGCTCGACCGCGTCTTCATCGGCTCGTGCACGAACAGCCGCATCGGCGACCTGCGCGCCGCCGCGGAGGTCGTCAAGGGCCGCAAGGTCGCCCCGCACGTCAACGCGATGGTCGTGCCGGGCAGCGCCCAGGTGAAGGCCCAGGCCGAGGCCGAGGGCCTCGACAGGATCTTCAAGGACGCGGGCTTCGACTGGCGCAGCGCCGGCTGCTCGATGTGCCTGGGCATGAACCCCGACATCGCCGCCCCGGGCGAGCGCGTCGCCTCGACGAGCAACCGCAACTTCGAGGGCCGCCAGGGTCGCGGCGCGCGCAGCCACCTCGTCTCGCCGCAGATGGCCGCGGCCGCGGCGATCGAGGGCCACTTCGTCGACATCCGCGACTGGAGCTAGGAGCCGGACATGGAGAAGATCACGACGATCCGGGGGCGCGTCTCGGTCCTCGACCGCGACGACGTCGACACGGACCAGATCATGCCCAAGCAGTTCCTCAAGCGGGTGGAGCGCACGGGCTTCGGCCAGTTCCTCTTCTACGACTGGGCCCAGGAGCCCGGCTGGGACCTGCCGAAGAACCCGATCCTCGTCACCGGCGAGAACTTCGGCTGCGGCTCCAGCCGCGAGCACGCGCCGTGGGGGCTGGAGGACTACGGGTTCAAGGCGATCATCGCCCCGAGCTTCGCCGACATCTTCTACTCGAACTGCACGAAGATCGGGCTGCTGCCGGTCGTCCTCCCGCGCGAGCACGTGCGGGCGATCATGGAGGCCGGCGAGTGCGAGATCGACCTGCCGGCGAAGGTCGTCCGCTACGCGGGCACGGAGGTCCCGTTCGAGATCGACGACGAGGTCCACCACCGGCTCGTCAACGGCCTGGACGACATCGCGCTCACCCTCCAGCAGGAGGACGCGATCGCCGCCTACGAGGCCGCCCACCAGGGCGGCCCCAACACGCTCGAGCTGGCGGGCCGCGCATGAGCCGCCGCATCGTCCTGCTGCCCGGCGACGGCATCGGCCCCGAGGTCGTCGCCGCCACGACGAAGGTCCTCGACGCCGTCGGCGACTTCACCTACGAGGAGCACCTCATCGGCGGGGCCGCCATCGACGCGACCGGCACCGCGCTGCCCGACGAGACGCTCGCCGCCTGCCGGGACGCCGACGCCGTCCTGCTCGGCGCGGTCGGCGGCCCGAAGTGGGACTCGACCGACCCCGGCCGCCCGCGCCCCGAGCAGGGCCTGCTCGGCATCCGCAAGGGCATGGAGCTGTTCGCGAACCTGCGCCCGGTCCGGCCGCTCACCGCGCTGCTCGACGCCAGCCCGCTCAAGCGCGAGCGGATCGAGGGCACCGACCTCGTCGTCGTGCGCGAGCTGACCGGCGGCATGTACTTCGGGCGCAAGGAGCGCACGGCCGACTCGGCGCTCGACGAGAACGCCTACACGCGCGCGGAGGTCGAGCGGATCGCCCGCGTCGCCTTCCGCGCCGCCCGGCGCAAGGTCACGAACGTCGACAAGATGAACGTCCTCGAGGTGTCGCGCTTCTGGCGCGAGGTCGTCCTCGACGTCCACGCGCGCGAGTTCGCCGACGTCCCGCTCGACCACCTCCTCGTCGACAACGCGTCGATGCAGCTCATCAACGCGCCGTCGGAGTTCGACGTGATCCTCACCGACAACATGTTCGGCGACATCCTCAGCGACGAGGCGGCGATGATCACCGGCTCGATCGGGATGCTCCCGAGCGCGTCGCTGGGGGAGGAGGGCCGCCCCGGCCTGTTCGAGCCCGTCCACGGCTCGGCGCCGGACATCGCCGGCAAGGGGATCGCCAACCCGCTGGCGACGATCCTGTCGGGCGCGCTGCTCCTGCGCCACGGGCTCGGCTTGTCGGACGAGGCCGACGCCGTAGAATCGGCGGTGGACCGTGCGCTGGAGCGCGGTCTGCGCACCCCCGACCTGGGTGGTGACGCCACCACCGACCAGGCCACCCAGGCCGTCTTGGAGCAGCTGTGAAGCCAAC
>JADGIB010000291.1 GCA_019683665.1 Solirubrobacteraceae bacterium | reverse complement strand
GGCCGGGACGGGCTCGGGGGCGGGCGCCGGCGGCGCCTGGGCCGCGGCGGCCGCCGGCAGCAGCGCGAGCGCGGCGACGGCGGCGGCGAGCGGGGGTCCGGGCACGGCGGCAGTCTCGCAGCGGCGCCGGTCGGCGCGCGGACACGCCGCGCCCCGCGCCTCCCCGTTCGGGGGTGCGCCGGCGCGGAGGACGTCCCCCCGAACGGGGGGAGATCGGCCGGCCGCGGTCACGACCGCGACGCGGGGGCGTCAAGACCGCTCGGCGGCGTCCGACCACCCGGTGCATGTTCCCCAAAAACATGTGGGTCGCCGCCCTGGCAGGCGGCGCCCTCGTCATTCCCGCCACTGAGTCGGCCGCGGACGCGGCCGTGAAGGTGTTCCATCCCGGCCAGCAGGTCAAGGTGGCCGCCGGCACCCACGCCGGCAAGGTCGCGCGCGTCGACGCGCTCGTCGTCCGCGACCGCGCCGGCCGCGAGCGCACGGTCCGCTTCGCCGCGCTCTCCGGCCAGGCGCGCGGCGGCGTCCGCGCGGGCGCGACGGTCCGCCTGTCCGGCGGCCAGGCCGCCCGCGTGATCGGGCTGCGCCTGCGCCTCGGCAACCGCTGGATCGGCCGCTACCGGCCCGGTCAGCTCGCGCCGGCCCGCCCGACGCGGCCGAGCACCGGGACCCCGTCGCACTCCGACGACCGGCCGACGCCGAAGCCGCCGGCCCAGGAGGAGCCGAAGCCGACGACTCCGACGACCCCGACGACCCCGTCCAAGCCGTCCAACCCCGGCAAGCCGTGGAACCCCGGCAGGCCGTCGGGCGGGTCGGGCTCGCCCGGCACGCCGTCGAACCCCGGCACGACGCCGAGCCAGCCGGACCCCGACCCGCAGCCGCAGCCCGAGCCGCAGCCGCAGCCGCAGCCGCAGCCCGAGCCGCAGCCGCCCGCGGACTCCCCGTTCGTCTTCGGCGGCGGGAACTGGCCCGGCGCGGGCTGGTCGCCCTACAACGCGTCGTCGCCGTTCAACACCCGGATCACGAACCCGGTGGTCCACCCGCAGTCGAGCCAGCTCGTCGCCAACTCGCTGGGCGCCGCGGGCAAGCCGCGGACGCTGCTCGTCAGCCCCGCGCCGAGCCACGACTACCAGCACCCGATCTACTACGCGACCGCGAGCGACCCGCTGATGACGATCCAGGCGGGCTCGTACGCGCTCACCGGCCGCCAGATCCGCGTGCCGGCGAACGCGATCGCCGCCGGCGGCGGCGACGGCCACATGTCGATCGTCCAGCCCGACGGCTGGGCCTACGAGCTGTGGCAGGTCTCGAGGTCCGGGTCCACGCTGAAGGCCAGCACCGCCTACCGCCAGCGCTACGACGGCGCCGGGGTCGTCACCCCCGAGGACGTCAAGCGCGACCCGACGATCGGCGGCGCGACCGCCCCGTACTTCGGGCTGCACGCCGGCATCATCCGGGCCAGCGAGCTCGCCGCCGGGCGGATCGACCACGCGCTGTTCGTGACGATCCCGGCCGGGTCCCGCGACACGAGCTTCGGGTTCGGCGTCCAGGCGCCGGGCGCGTCCGGGCGCGGCGGCTCCGGCTCGTTCGTGTGGCCGGCGTTCAAGGGCGACGCGGCCGCCGACGGCGTCCGCCCGCCGATGGGCACCCGCTTCTGGCTCGACATGACCGACCAGGAGATCGCCCAGAGCGGCGCCCCCGCCTGGGAGCAGGCGATCGCCCGCGCGGTCGCCAACTACGGCGCCTACTTCGGCGACACGGGCGGCGACGGGTTCGCCTTCCAGGCCGAGTCGAGCGTCATGTACACCTCCTACGGCAAGCCGGACCCGTACGCGGCGATCGCCGCCCAGTACGGGATCCGCAAGGACGCCGAGTGGGGGTACGGGTTCGCCTTCAGCGGGCGCATCCCGTGGTCGAGCCGCCTGCGGGCCATCGCCCCGCCGGCCAGGCCGTAGCGACCACGACCGCTGCGGCGAGGCCGTAGCGGCCATCGCATGACCGCCGGTGGCCGGCGGGCGCGTCAGCGCTCGCCGGCCGCCAGCGCGCCCCGCCGCCGCGCGGCCTCCACGGCCTCGCGCCCGCCGCACGGCCGCCGGGGGCGCACCCGCCAGCCGCGCTCGCCCAGGAGCGCCACCGCCGCCGGCAGCGCGATCCCGCGCACGACGGTCGCGTCGAGCGCGATCGCCACCGCGAGCCCGACGCCGAGCTGCTTGTTGTCGAGGAAGGCCATCGTCGCGAACACGGCGAACACCGCGACCATGACGACGGCCGCGCTCGTGATCGAGCCGGCGGTCGCCGCGACGCCCTCGGCCGCCGCCGCCCGCGGGGGCCGCCCGGCCCGCCGCGCCTCGCGCATCCGCTCGAGCACGAGGATCGTGTAGTCCATCGACAGCCCGAAGAGGATCACGAACGCGAACAGCGGCAGCCAGTCCGACACCGCGCCGGTGCTCGTGAAGCCCAGCAGCGGCTCGGCCCAGCCGTGCTGGAAGACGGCGACGAGGACGCCGTAGGCGGCGCCGACCGACAGGAGGTTCAGGCCGACGACGGTCGCCGCCAGCGCCGGCGAGCGGAAGGCGGCCAGCAGGAGCGCGAACGCGAGCGCGAGGACGAACGCGATGACGACCGGCGTGCGGGTCCGCAGGCGGTCGGTGAAGTCGGCGTCGCGGGCGGCGTCGCCGGTGACGAGCGCCTCGGCGCCCGGGGCGACCTGCGCCGCCGTCGGCGCGACCCGGCCGCGCAGCATGGCGACCGTCTCGCGGGCGGCGTCGACCCTGCGGTCGGGCATCGGGACCGAGACGACCGCGGTGCGCCCGTCGGCGGCGACGGCGACGTCGATCGCGCCGCGCCCGCCGGTGGCCGCGCGGGCGCGCTCGCCCAGCGCCTGCAGGCGCCCGCGGGCGCCGGGGGCGTCGAGGCCCGCGCCGGTCACCACCAGCTCGGCGTCGCCGGGCGCGCCCGGGAACGCGCGCTCGATCGCGTCCTGGGCGGCGACCGCCGGCGTGCCGGGCGGCAGCGAGCCGGTCCCCATCGACGCCGTGTGCAGGTTCACGAGCGGCACGGCCAGCGCGACGAGCAGCGTCACCGCGGCCGCCAGCGCGAGCGCCGGCCGCCGCGTCACCGCGCTCGCCCAGCGCCGCCGGCCGTCCCGGCCGGCGGGCCGGGAGCCGCGCCGCAGCCACGGCCGCCGGCCGGCGTCGACGCGGTCGCCGAGGAGCGCCAGGACGGCGGGCAGGACGGTCACCGAGCCGACGACCGCGATCGCCACGACGAGCATCGTCGCCAGCGCCATCGAGGCGAACACGGACAGGCCGGTGATCAGCAGGCCGCTGATCGCGACGACGACGGTCAGGCCCGCGACGACGATCGCCCGGCCGACGGTCGCCGCCGTCGCGTCGAGCGCGTCGAGCGGGCCGCGGCCGGCGCGGCGCTCCTCGCGCTCGCGGCGGATGGAGAACAGCGAGTAGTCGACGCCGACGGCCAGGCCGATGAGCACGACGAGCGCGTGCGCGGTGTCGAACATCGGGACGGCCTGCGACAGCAGCGCGGCCGCGCCGAGGGCGGCGACGACCGAGGTGACGCCGAGCAGCAGCGGCACGCAGGCGGCGACGACCGCGCCGAAGGCGACGAGCAGGACGAGGAGGATGATCGGTAGCGAGAACACGTTCGCGCGCTGCAGGTCCTCGTCGATGACGTCGTCGAAGGCGCGCTGGATCGTGCCCGCGCCGGCCTGCCGGATCCGCACGCCGGGCCGGCCGGCGGCGACCGCCGCCACCGCCTGCTCGACCGGCACGACGGTGTCGGCCGCGTCGTCGGGGTCGCCGCGCAGCGTCGCGCGCACGAGCGCGGTGCGCCCGCCGTCGGCGGTCAGCGCCCGGTCGGCGTCCGGGCCGGTGACGGCGGCGACCTCGGGCAGCGCGCCGAGGCGGCGCTCGAGCGCCCGGGCGGCCGCGGCCGTGGCGGCGGCGTCGCGGCCGCGGACGAGGACCTGCTCGACGGCGGGCGGCTCCAGGCCGGCGGCCTCGACGCGCCGGTCGGCTTGGGCGGACGGCCCGGTGCCCTGCTCGGCGCCGGTCAGCGTGCGCATCCCGGTCGCCGCGCCGGCGGCGGCGAGCACGGCGACGAGCAGCAGCCAGAGCGCGATCGTGCGGCGGGGCCGCCGCGCAGAGGCGGCGGCGGCCCGGCGGACGGCGCCCGCGAGGGTGCCGTCGGGCCGGCGCGGGGGCGCCGGCCGGGTCGGGTCGGGGC
>JADGIB010000290.1 GCA_019683665.1 Solirubrobacteraceae bacterium | reverse complement strand
GCGCCCCCCGCCGCGCGGGGGGGGGGCCCGGCGCGGGGCCCGGGCCGGCGGCCCGTCCCGGGGCGTCGTCGGCGCGGCGTCGTACGCTCGTGCCGTGCCGACGATCGCCCGCGTGGAGCCGCTGACGACGGCCCGCGCGCTGCGGGGGCCGTTCGACTACCTGGCCGTCGACGGCATCGGCGTCGGCTCGGTGCTGCGGGTCCCGTTCGGCCACCGGGAGGTGACCGGCGTCGTCACCGCGCTCGCCGACCACACCGACGTCCCCGCCGAGAAGCTCCAGCGGCCCGTGCGGGTCCTGCCGCACGCGCTGCCGCCCGACCTCGTCGAGCTCGCCGCCTGGATGGCCCGCGAGTACTGCTCGACGTTCGCCCGCGCCGCCGGGCTCATGCTGCCGCCCGCCGGGACCCGCGAGAAGACCGCGCTGTGGGCCGAGCCGGTCGAGGGCGGCGGTGACGGCGGCCGCCTCACCGACCGCCAGCGGGCGCTGCTGGCCTCGCTGCCGCGCCTCGCCGGCCCCGACCTCGCCGCGCTGCGGCGGCTGGAGCGGCGCGGGTTCGTCCGCATCGGCCCGCGCGCGCAGCGCCGGGCGCCCGTCCACGCCCGCGTCGGGGCGCGCACGCCGCCGCCGCGGCTGACCGGCGACCAGGAGGCGGCGCTCGCCGCGATCGCCGCCGCCGGCCCCGGCGACCGCCTGCTCCTGCACGGCGTCACCGGCTCCGGCAAGACCGAGGTGTACCTGCGCGCCGTCGGCGCCTGCCTGGAGCGGGGGGAGGGCGCGATCGTGCTCGTCCCCGAGATCGCGCTCACGCCCCAGATCGTCTCCCGCTTCGTCGAGCGCTTCGGCGACACCGTCGCCGTCCTGCACTCGGCGCTCAGCGACGGCGAGCGCCACGACGAGTGGCTGCGCCTGCGCCGCGGCGAGGCGCGCGTCTGCGTCGGGCCGCGGTCGGCCGTGTTCGCCCCGATCGAGCGGCTCGGCCTCATCGTCATCGACGAGGAGCACGACAGCTCCTACAAGCACGAGGGCGACCCGCGCTACGACGCCCGTCTGGTCGCCGAGCGCCGCGGCTGCCTCGTCGTCGCCGGCAGCGCCACCCCGCGCCCCGAGAGCTGGCACGCGATGCGCCGGATCGCGATGCCGCGCCGCGTCGACGGCCGGCGGCTGCCGCCGGTCGAGATCGTCGACATGCGCGAGCAGCGCGCCGCCCTGCACCCGCGCACCTACGAGGCGCTGCTCGACGCCCCGAAGGCGATCGTCCTCCTCAACCGCCGCGGCTGGTCGAACTACCTCACCTGCCGCACCTGCGGGCGGGCCTGGGAGTGCCCGAACTGCGACGTGACGCTCGTCCTGCACCGCGCCGGCGGCTACATCGCCTGCCACCACTGCGGCCACCGCGAGCGCGTCCCCGGCCGCTGCCCCGACTGCGGCTCGGTCTCGGTCGCCCGCCACGGCTCGGGCACCGAGCGCCTGTCGGAGGAGCTCGCCGCCGCCGGCCTGCGGACGCTGCGCCTCGACGCCGACGCCGGGCGCGCCGGCCCGATCCTCGCCGCCTTCGAGGCCGCCGACCGCGCCGTCCTCGTCGGCACCCAGATCGTCGCCAAGGGCCACGACTTCCCCGACGTCACGCTCGGCGTCGTCCTCGACGCCGACGCGACCCTGCGCTTCCCGGACTTCCGCGCCGAGGAGCGCACGTTCGCGCTCATCGCCCAGCTCGCCGGCCGCGCCGGCCGCGGCCCCGGCGGCGGGCGCGTCCTCGTCCAGACCTGCGACCCCGACGCCCACGCGATCCGGGCCGCCGCCCGCCACGACGCCGAGGGCTTCCTCGCCGGCGAGCTGCGCCGCCGCGAGGCGCTGCGCTACCCGCCGTTCTCGACGCTCATCCGCGTCGTGTGCTCGTCGGAGGCGCCCGGCGCCGCGCTCGAGGTCGCCGGCGCCATCCACGCCCGGCTGCCCGGCGCGCTCGGCCCGGCGCCGCTCTTCCGCCTGCGCGGGCGCGAGCGCGCCCAGGTCGTCGTGAAGGCGGCCGAGCGCGCGAGCGCGATCGCCGCCGTCGACGCGGCGGTCCGCGCCGAGCACCGCCGCGGCGTCGCCATCAGCGTCGACGTCGACCCCCAGTGACCGGGTTCTAGAATCGTCGTCGTGGCCCAGCACGAGCAGGAGCCGATCGAGGAGGCCCCCGAGCCGTACGAGCTCGACGAGGAGGCGCGCGCCCGCCGCGCCGCCGCCCTCGCCCAGATCCGCCAGTACGGCGACCCCGTCCTGCGCGCGAAGGCGCTGCCGGTCGACACGTTCGACGACGAGCTGCGCCAGGAGGTCGCGCGGATGGGGCAGCTCATGGAGGACGCCTGGGGCATCGGCCTGGCCGCCACCCAGGTCGGCCGGCTGCGCCGCCTGCTCGTGTACCGCATCGAGGCCGACAGCCCGGTCGTCGCGCTCGTCAACCCCGTCCTCGAGTGGAGCTCGCGCGAGGAGGAGATCGCCGAGGAGGGCTGCCTGTCGCTGCCCGGCGTCGGCGTCGAGGTCGAGCGCCCGGTCCACATCCGCGTCCGCGCCCAGGACGAGTACGGGGAGGAGCAGGTGATCGAGGCGTCCGGGCTGGAGGCCCGCTGCATCCAGCACGAGATGGACCACCTCGACGGGGTCCTCATCCTCGACCGCACGTCGCGCGACCAGCGCAAGGCCGCCGTCCGCGCGCTGCGCGAGCGCGAGCGCGCCGCCGCCGCCACCGCGTGAGGCTCGCCTACCTCGGCACGTCGGCGTTCGCGGCGGGCCTGCTGCGCCGCCTGTCCGCCGCCGGGCGGACCCCCGAGCTCGTCGTCACCCGCCCCGACCGGCCCGCCGGCCGCGGCCGCCGCCTGCAGGCGCCGCCGGTCGCCGACGCCGCCCGCGAGCTCGGCCTCGACCTCCACCAGCCCGAGGACGTCAGCGCCGACCCGCGCGTCGCCGGCGCCGGCTTCGACGCGATCGTCGTCTGCGCCTACGGCGCGCTGCTGCGCGCGCCGCTCCTCGACGAGCCCGGCCTCCTGAACGTCCACCCGTCGCTGCTGCCGCGCTGGCGCGGCGCCGCCCCGATCGAGCGGGCGATCATGGCCGGCGACCCCGAGACCGGCGTGGCGATCATGCGCCCGACCGAGGGCTTCGACGAGGGGCCGGTCTGCGCGGTCGCCCGCGAGCCGATCCGCCCCGACGACGACTACGGGACGCTGGCGGCGCGCCTCGAGGCGCTCGCCGCCGACCTGCTCGCCCGCGTCCTCGACGAGCGCCCGCCGTTCGCCGAGCAGGCGGCCGAGGGCGTCACGTACGCCGAGAAGATCACCGCCGCCGACCGCCTCCTCGACCCGGCCCGCCCCGCGGTCGAGCTCGAGCGCGTCGTCCGCGCCCTGCACCCGCACATCGGCGCCCGCCTCGCGCTCGGCGACGGCCGCTTCCTCGGCGTCCGCCGCGCCCGCGCGCTGCCCGACGCCGCCGCGCCCGCCGGCCTGTCGCGCGACGGCGACCGCCTCCTGCTCGGCACCGCCGCCGGCGCCCTCGAGCTGCTCGAGGTCCAGCCCCCGGGCGGCCGCCCGATGGACGCCGCCGCCTACCTGCGCGGCCACGGCCTGCCGTGAGGTCGCCCGGTGCCTAGCCCGGCGCGGCGGGCCGCCTACGCGGTCGTGCGGCGGGTGTTCGAGCAGGGCGCCTACGCCGACCGGGCGCTGCGGCAGGCCACCGAGCGGCTCGACCCGCGCGAGCGGGCGTTCGCGACCCAGCTCGCCTACGGGACCGTCCAGCGCGCCGGGACGCTCGACCACCTCGCCGCGACGTACGCGCGGCGGCCGGCGGCCGACCTCGACCCGCCGGTCCTCGCCGCGCTGCGCCTCGGGCTCTTCCAGCTCGCCTTCCTCGACGGCGTCGCCGCCCACGCCGCCGTCGACGAGTCCGTCGAGCTCGTCAAGCGCGACGCGCCGCGCGCGGCCGGGCTCGTCAACGCCGTCCTGCGCCGCGCCGCCGGCGAGGCGCGCGAGGCCGTCGCCGCCCTCCCGGACGCCACCCCCGAGGAGGCCGCGATCGCCCACAGCGTCCCGCGCTGGCTGGCCGGCATGTGGTTCGAGCAGCTCGGCGCCGACGAGGCGCGGGCGCTGCTGGCCGCCAGCAACCGGCCGGCCGAGCACGCGCTGCGGGCCAACGCGCTCGTGCTCACCGCCGAGGAGCTGCGCCGCGCGCTCCCCGTCCCCGCCCGCGTCGGCCCCGAGCCGCCCGCGGCCGTCGT
>JADGIB010000289.1 GCA_019683665.1 Solirubrobacteraceae bacterium | reverse complement strand
GTGGGCGCGCCGCGCGAGCTGCGCCGACCGGGCCGCCGACTCGGGCCGCGCCGCCTGCGCGAGCGCGCCGGCGATCGCCGCGTCGAGCTGCGCGAGGCCGACGTCGCAGGGCATGTCGGGGTCCCAGTCGGCGGCGTAGGCCGACACCTTCCCGCGCCGCAGCGACACCCGCGCCACCCCGTAGGCCGAGGCGATGATCCGCACGTGCAGCGACGTCGCGACGACGACGCGGGCGCGCGCGATGAGCTCGACGAGCTCGAGCGGCCGGCGCTCGCCGACCACGCGCGCGTCGAGCCACGGCGCGGCCCGGCGCAGCCGCCGCGCGATCCGCTCGCACTCGGGCAGCGAGTCGTGCCCGGTCGCCGTCCCGGCGGCCACGAGCCGTAGCCGCAGCCCGCGCAGCGCCTCGCAGCCGGCGAGCGCGGCGACGATCTCGTCGCGACCCAGCGCGGTGACGATCGCGCGCGAGACCTGGACGATCGCGACGTCGCCGGGCCCCTCGCGGCGCACCGGGTAGATCGCGCCGAGCGCGTGGACCGCGTCGGGCCCGAGCCGGTGGTCGACGCCGGCCGCCGCGAGCAGCTCGCTCGACGCGCGGTCGCGCACCCGCACGACGGTCTGGCCGCGCAACAGGGCCAGCCGCCGCCCGCGCTCGTCGTCGTCGAGCCGCCGCAGGCTCCCCAGCCCGGCCGAGTTCACGACGCCGATCGCGCCCGCGTTCGGCGGGTAGTCGAGCGGGTCTGGGACGTACGGCCACCGGGGCGGCGGGCCGCCGGCCGCGCGCCGCAGGGCGGCCTCGCCGGCGCCCGAGCGCGCGGCGAGCCGGTAGGCGCGGTAGGCGGCGCGCGAGGCCGACATCCGGTAGGCGCGCGGGACGGTCACCCCGCCGAGCTGGCCGCCGACCGACCAGATCGCATCGAAGCGCTCGCGGGCCAGCAGCGGCCCGAGCGCCGGGATCTCGCGGCCCAGCAGCGCGCGCATGTCGGACGCGAACGGCGCCGCGGCGACGACGTCGGCGTCGGTCAGGTAGCGCTCCGTGACGAGCAGGAAGAGGAGGTCGCCGACGTTGTCGCGCTCGTACGGGCCGACGAGCAGGATCCGCGGGCGGCGGGCGCGCTCAGGCACGGGACGGCACGGCCTCGCCGGCGAGCGCGCGCCGGCGGTCGCGGTGGCGGGCGGCGGGGTGGTCGTCGCGCACGTGCGGCGTCGGCGTCCCGACGAGGTTCTCGCGCAGCGTCCGGCCGGGCCCGTAGCCGGCCGGGACGCGCCCGCGCCGCTGCAGCTCGGGCACGACGAGCTCGACGAAGTCGGCGAACGTGCCCGGGGCGACGACATAGGCGAGGTTGAAGCCGTCGATCCCGGTCTCGTCGACCCACGCCTCGAGCTCGTCGGCGACCGTCGCCGGCGACCCGGCGACGACCGGCCCGATCCCGCCGATCGTCAGGTAGCGGGCGACCTCGCGCGGCGTCCACGTCCGGGTCGGGTCGGCGCGCGTGAAGATCTCCAGCGCCGAGCGGGCGGCGTCGGTGTCGATGTAGGCCAGCGGCGTGTCCGGGTCGTGGCCGGACAGGTCGAGGCCGCTCCAGCCGCCGTAGAGCGCGAGCGCCCCGTCGAGGCTCGCGTACGAGCGGTACTCCTCCTCCTTGGCCCGGGCCTGCGCGTCGGTCTCGGCCGCGATCGCGGTCAGGAGGATGAAGATCCGCACCGACTCGGGGTCGCGGCCCTCGCCGGCGATCCGGGCGCGGATGTCGTCGACGAGCCGGCGCGTCGCGGCGCGGTCGACGGCGTTGATGAAGATCGCCTCGCCGTGGCGGGCGGCGAAGCTGCGCCCGCGCGGGGAGGCGCCGGCCTGGAAGATCACCGGGGTGCGCTGCGGGGACGGCTCGGCCAGGAACAGGCCGGGGACGTCGTAGTAGCGGCCGTGGTGGCCGATCGGGCGGACCTTGGCCGGGTCGGTGAACAGCCCGCGCTCGGGGTCGCGGACGACGGCGTCGTCGTCCCACGAGTACTCCCACAGCTGGTAGCAGACGTCCATGAACTCGTCGCCGACGTCGTAGCGGTCGTCGTGCGCGCGCTGCGTGTCGAAGCCGAGGTTGCGGGCCGCGCTCTCCAGGTAGCTCGTGACGACGTTCCAGGCGACGCGCCCGTCGGTGAGGTGGTCGAGCGTGCTCAGCCGCCGGGCGAGCGCGTACGGCTGCTCGTAGGTGAGCGAGACGGTGACGCCGAAGCCGAGGCGCTCGGTGACCCCGGCCATCGCGCTGACGAGCGGCACCGGGTCGAGCATCGGCACCTGCGTGGCCTCGCGCAGCGCGGCGTCCGGCGAGCCCTCGTAGACGTCGTAGACGCCGAGGACGTCGGCGAGGAAGATCGCGTCGAAGCGCCCGCGCTCCAGCAGGCGCGCGAGGTCCGTCCAGTAGGACAGGTCCTTGTAGCGCCAGGCGCGGTCGTCGGGGTGGCGCCACAGGCCGGGCGCCTGGTGGCCGACGCAGGCCATCTCGAAGGCGTTGAGGTAGATCCGCTTGGCGGCCATCGGGGACTCCTCGGTCACTTCACGGCGCCCGCGACGAGCCCGGCGACGAGGCGGCGCTGCGCGAGCACGGCGAGCAGGTAGACGGGGGCGATGCCGATCAGCGATGCGACGGCCTGCTGGCCGAACTCGATGTTGCGGTCGCCCTGGAACAGCGACAGCGCGACCGGCAGGGTCTGCACGCTGGTCTGCTGCTGGAAGCTGATCGCGAACAGCAGCTCGTTGTAGGAGAGGAAGAAGCAGATGAGCCCGGCGGCGACGATGCCCGGCGAGGCGAGCGGGACGACGATCCGCCGCAGCGTCGCCCAGTGGCCGAGGCCGTCGAGCCAGGCGGCCTCCTCGATCTCGCGCGGGACGCGGCGCACGAACCCGTCCAGCAGCCACACGGCGACCGGGAGGTTCGCCAGCCCGACGACGAGCGCGAGGCCGGGCAGCGTGTTGTTGAGGCCGACCGAGCGCAGCAGGAAGAAGAGCGGCAGGACCGCGACGACCGGCGGGGCGCAGTAGCTGGCCATGACGAGGGCCGACAGGCGCTCGCCGGGGCGCCCGGCGCGGGCGGTGTAGTAGGCGCCGGGCAGCGCGATCGCGAGCGTCACCGCGACGGCCAGCAGGGCGACGACCCACGAGTTCAGCAGGAACCGCCCGAGGTCGAGCGACCGGAACGTGTCGGGCCAGTTGTCCCAGAACAGCCGCGACGGCAGGAGGCTGCCCGAGAGGACGTCGTCGCGGGAGCGCAGCGACAGCGAGACGAGGTAGAGCAGCGGGATGCTGCTGACGGCCATCGCGAGCGCGAGGACGGCCGACGGCCAGCGGCGGGGGCGGCTGACGATCATCCGGCGGCCCCCGCGACGCGCCGGCGCAGGCGCGAGACCACGGTCACGAACACGCCGACGAGCAGCGAGAACACGATCGTCGCGGCGGCCGCCTCGCCCACCTGGAACTGCTGCAGGCCGGTGCGGTAGATGTCGAACGACGACAGCGTCGTCGCGAAGCCGGGCCCGCCCGACGTGACGACGTAGACGATGTCGAACAGCTTGAAGGCGATGATCATGCGCAGCAGCGCGACCGCGACGAGCGTGCCGGCGATCAGCGGGAGCACGATGTGGCGCACGGTCTGCCAGGAGCTGGCGCCGTCGATCCGCGCGGCGTCGAGCAGGTCGCGCGGGACGCCGAGCAGGGCGGCGTAGACGAGCAGCGTCACGAACGGCGTCCACTGCCACGTGTCGATCACGATCAGCGTCACCATCGCGCCGGTGGGGCTGCCCAGCGGGTTGGGGTCGCCGAGGCCGAGCGAGCCGGCGATGCTGGGCAGCGCGCCGCCGACCGGGGCGAGCAGCAGCTTCCACGCGACGCCGACCATCACCGGCGGGGTCACGAGCGGCAGCAGCAGCACGACGCCCGTCCACCCCAGCCGCCGGCCGCGCACGGCCAGCAGCAGCGCGAGCGCGGTGCCGAGCACGAGCTGCACGGCGCTCGCGGTCAGCGCGAACAGCGTCGAGCGCCACAGCGAGCCCTTGAACGCGGTCGACGACAGCGCCTCGGTGAGGTTGTCGAGGCCGGTGAACGCGCCGAGCGGGCGCGCGAGCGTCGACTCGGTGAGCGCCAGCCCGATCAGGTAGGCGAACGGGAACGCGCTGAAGACGAGCAGCGCGGCGATCAGCGGCCAGCTCAGGCTGGCCGGCGTGCGCCCGACGCGCCCGCCCCGGCGGGGGCGCGGCGGCAGCCCGGGCAGCCCGGGGC